>JBCDAS010000063.1:0-15766 GCA_039185235.1 Pseudomonadota bacterium | reverse complement strand
TGTGCGATAAATTCAGCCGGATTTGCCAAGCGTCGCTATCCTTGTTCTCGGCCCGCGGGCCTTGTTTTGGCAGGGGCGGAGGGGCTCGAACCCCCGACCCTCGGTTTTGGAGACCGATGCTCTACCAACTGAGCTACACCCCTATTGCCAGCCGAGGCGCCATCTCCGTCAGCGCAGACATAAGCAGTCTGGATGGAAAGACAACATCACGACAGGCGCCTCTTAGCGGCCCCTTCAGTCTATAGCAATCCCCGAGCCGCGCAAATCTCTGACCTGGGTTTAGGCTCGCATCTTTGCATTGTCGCGGAGCTCGCGTACCACCACAGTCGGTTCCGTGCGGGTATGGGCATCCTCGTTGTCGATGACCGAAGCCCAGTCAAGCGCGGTGATCTGCGCATCTTCTGCAAGACCGGAGAGATCGTCCCCCAGACCAACCCGCAGGCGCGCGATCAAAGCCACCGCAGCATGCATTCTGTGTTGCTCTAGCTTGTTGCCGTTCAACGCCCGGTCGAAGCGGAGAATCCGATCTTCTGCCGCTGCGCGGAACTCCATGATCGCCTCTTCCTTAAGCTCCATCTGCGCATGGCGAACCGAGGCCAAAACCGCCCTCAAAGACGGGTGATCCTTCACATGGCTGCCAAATCCAAAGAGGGGCGCCTCGAAGCGGTCGGCGCCCGCCGGTACGGTCACCGTTCCCTTGTAGAGATCTGCGATCACCGTCTCCTTCATTCCAGGCGGGTTGAGCATGATCATGTCGAAATCGCCGGAGATTGGCACGAACTCAGCCTGGCCAAACCACTCAGCAACCTTGAGCGCTTCGGTCAAGCCAACCAAGTCTTCGGTTCCGATCGTTCGGCTCTGGATCGCGTCGGCGGCTGACGGGATCTCCTTGATCTCCAGGCTGGCGTTCGACCCTCCATCCAACGCCTCTTCCGAGATCTTGCGCAATGCATGGGGAAGCGAGGCGTAATGGGTTGTCGGCAGCGGATGTTCGCCCGAGAGTTCCATGCTGGGCGCGAACTTGGTGACCACTGATACGGCCGACAGGCCCTGACCCATGACCGCAGACATATGCCGGGAAAGCTTCGCATCAAAGGCCGTGAATATGTTGTGGCTGATCGTGTGGCGCAACTGCCCATAGGCACCATCAATGATCCGCCGTTCTGTGATTTCCAAGATTGGAACCCGCTCCAGACACTTTTCAACGAAGGTCTCGAAGAAGCTCTCTCGAAGTTCGTTTAAACGCATTTTCTACTCGCTCACTTGAAACGCCACGTCGCAACACTACGACAGATTTGGCTTGGTCAAAAGAACTGCAGAGTTGAATCAATCACTCCCCACAAATTTGCACCATTTTGAGACGATTAACAATTTCCTTCACCGCATTTGTCCGACCACGTGGGTCATAAAACGACCCACGGACCTGTCCCCAGGCGATCAATGCACGCAAAAATTGCGCCTGGAAACTTGAATCGATCTTCTCAGGGTCGGTCCAGAATCGGTTGATCTCGCCCTGGTGAGTGAGGCCAGGTCGATTATAGACTGCTGAGCCAAGCGCAAGGACGGGGCAGTTTTGGAGAATTCCCTTCAGCCCAACGGTAGAATTGACCGTTATCAGGCTTTCGGCTTGATCGATCAGCAGTGGCAAAGGCCCCCCATCGAGCCAGTGCACTCGCTCCGAGACGCCATGATCCCGAGAGATCCGCCGAAGATGGCGGGGCCAATTCTCCCAACCATTGTCGAGCGGATGCCCTTTCACCAGCAGATGCCGATCGGAAGGGGCTGAGACGGCAAAGCTCGCGATCACTTCGGCCAGCATGTCCGATAGAACATCATATGGGCTCGAAGACCGGATCTGATAGTCACTCTGAAGCTGCATCGCCAAGAGGGTGAAGCGGATGTCACCTTGCAGGAGCTTTTGCAAAAGCCGCGTCCTGGTCGCCGCTCCCCGGATCCACTGGGCCGTACGAAGCGCCCAACTGACATAGTCCTGCAAGGGCGCATAATAGCGGTCTGCCCGGTATTCAGGATAGCGTGCCTTCCCAAAACTCTGCAGAAGTCCGTATAGAACCTCAGCGCTGCCCTCTTGCCTAAATCCATGCCCATAGCGCGGCGAGAGATCAGGCTCTGGAAGGTCGTCCGCAAGCGATTGAATGCGTTCGGCCTCCAACGGCAGGCGCGAAAATGCCGACATCCCAAAAGGCTCAAAAGTTAACCAGTCGGGCCTAAGATACCCATTCTCGATCACCCAAGCACGGATCCCAAGGCGATCGGCGACCTGCGCGGCCTCGACATGATCTGGCAGCCGGTCTGCGTAATATAGAATGTCTGTGATTGCATTGCTGCGGCAATAGTCCGCGAGCCACTCAGGCCAGGCTGCACCTTGACCCCTGAACCGCGTGCCCCGGCCTGGCCAGCCCAGCTCCTCCGGAAGGCATTGATGGATCTTGAAAACTTCGAACCCTGCTTGACGACAGGCTTCGCCCAGTTCTCCCCAAAGGCGGCCTGGCGGACCCTGTAAGAACAGAAGCCGAGAGGGATTGGGTAGAAAGCCTCGCCCACCATCATCAGGCATGGGCGCTCCGGTATCGTATTTCGATGTTTGCCGGCTCCTGATCAAGGCGGTAACCAAATCGAGAGAGCTCTTGGAGCAAGAAGAGGCGATGACGACGTTTCAGAGTATTGTTCTCACCGGCGCTTCGCGTGGCATTGGGCGTGCCCTTGCGATGCGCTTGGCTCGTCCGGGCACACGGTTGTGCCTGATTGCGCGCAACCTGGATGGGCTGTCCGAGACGGCCGATGCTTGTCGCACCAGAGGTGCTGTTGTCGAAACCCATTCTGTCGATGTCGCAGATCGCCCAGCACTCTCGCAGGCGGTCCTGGCGTTTGATGCCACAAACCCGGTTGATCTTGTGATCGCGAATGCGGGCATCAGCGCTGGCCTCGAACCTGGTCGTCAGCCGGAGGCCGATGGGGTGACAACCCGGATCAATGCAATCAACTTTCTTGGCGCTGTGAATACGGTTGAACCCCTTTTGGCGCCAATGATCGACCGGGGCCAGGGCCAGATTGCGTTTGTTTGCTCGCTTGCAGCGCTGCGACCTCAGCCCGATCTTCCGTCTTACAGCGCCAGCAAGGCGGGGTTGCGCGCCTACGGGATCGCATTGCGCGGCGCGCTTCGCGAAACCGGCGTAGATGTGACTGTTGTGAGCCCGGGCTTCGTCACCTCGGACATGTCGGCCCGCCACCACGGATTGAAACCCTTTGAAGTGAGTGCCGATCGCGCAGCAGAGATCATTGCGAAGGGGCTCGAATGTCGGAAGGCGCATGTCACCTTCCCCTGGCAACTCGCGAGCCTGATCTGGCTGTCGAACCGTCTTCCGCCACGCCTCTCCGATCGATTTGTTCAAGGGTTCAAATCCTGGATCGAGCCAGATGACTGAGCTCTAAGAAGCCCTGCAAATTCCGCGATACGCGCCTGGGCGTTCCCCGCATTGCTTTTGAGCTCATCAAGGCAGCGCGCCGTTTCAGATGCCGCGTGGATCAAATCCTGTTCGGAATGCTCGGAAGTCACGAAGAACCGGACCCGTGCGGCTTTTTCAGGTACGGCCGGATAAACGACTGGCAGCGCATTGATCCCACGATCCAACAGAGCGCTGCTCAAGGCCACGGCCTGCATCGAATCCCCCGTGATCACCGGGGCCACTGCAAAGCCCTGGGCAGATCCGGTGTCGAGGTCATGCTCTTGTAGTGCCTCAAGAAAAACTTTGCCATTTGCTTGCAATCGTCGGACACGGTTCGGCTCAGCTTCCATCTGCACCAAAGCCGCTTGCGCGCCAGCGGCAAGCACAGGCGAGAGACCGACGGAGAAGACGAAGCCAGGCGCACGGTGCTTGAGCAGCTTCACAAGGGCCTCTGATCCAGCGACGTATCCGCCGCATGCGCCGAGTGTTTTGGACAGAGTGCCCATCCAGATCTCAACCTGGGTCGGATCAATCCCTTGCGCCTCCGCCGTACCGCGGCCGGTTTGGCCCAACACACCCAAAGCGTGTGCCTCGTCGACCATCAACCAACACTCATGGCGCGATTTGATCTCGATCAGACGAGCGAGGTTCGGCATGTCACCATCCATCGAATAGAGCCCCTCGACGGCAATCAAAGCACGCCCGTGACGATGCCGGGACTGCGCGAGATACTGCTCAAGCCAGTCAAGATCGTTATGGGGAAACGAGATCCGGGTCGCCCGGGACAGGCGTGCCCCCTCGATAATCGAGTTATGAGCAAGCTGATCCGTCAGGATCAGATCTTCGGGGCCAAGCAGCGTTCCGATCGTCGTCACATTGGTGGCGTGGCCGGAAACCATCGCGACGGCAGCTTCAACACCGTGGGTTTCGGCCAAACGTGCCTCAAGCAGGCGTTGGGCGTGGCGTTCTCCTCCCACCAAACGGCTTGCCCCTGGAGACAGCCCCCAAATCTGCAACGACTCGCTCGCTGCTTTCAGCACTTCAGGCGCATGATTGAGCCCAAGATAGTTATAGGAAGCGAAGTTGATTACCGGAGCTCCGTCGACAGTCTGTCTTGGGCCTGAAGGACCCTCATGGAGCCGGAAAAAGGGCGATTGGAGACCCAAGGTTTCTGCTGCCATCTCCATGACCTGATAGCGTTTCAAGTCTGGCATCTCAGAGAAGTCAAAGGCAGGCCGGTTCGGCTCTGCCTTTGGTGCGACTGAATTGGTTCGGAGGCGCTTTTCGTGGCGTTTGCGCAGATTTTCGATCAAAGCCGCGCTGCGAGCGCTCCTCGAAGTCATCGCCCGACCCTCCTCAAAGGATAGGGTTCCTGATCAGCCTCATGGGCATCGGATCCAACAACATGCTTTTCGACCAGATCATCGACGACGGAAGACTCATCTCCTGATGCGCCTTTTGTGCGAACGCGGGAGAGTATTCGGCTGGCAAGCTCGGCAAGGTTGATCTGATCGCCGAGTGCCATCAGTGGCATTGTGATGCCCAAATGCTCCTCTGCCGCAAGCTTCAGATCGACGGCCATCAACGAGTCGAAACCAAGATCAGTCATCGGCCGGAATGGATCGACCTCTTCCAAGGGCAGACGCAAGATCCGGGCTGTTTCCTCTCGCAGCGCATCCAAAATCTTCGCGCGCGCCGCTTCATCGTCGAGATCAGCTAAATCTGCGACCTGCGACCCCGCTTGGGCGAACCCAGTCGGCGCCCGCCGATCTATCCGGTCAAACCGAGGCGTGGATAGTGTCGCCAGTGTCTCGGAAAGCTGGCTCCAAGGCATCTGAGCGGCATAAACCACGGGATCAACCGGAGGATCAGCCAAGAGCTTCGCAAGTGTCTCAAGAACCTGATCTGTCGACAAAAGCGCGTCGCCAAGCTGACGTTCAAGATGCTCTCGCACACGGACATCCCTGGCCAAGTGCCCTTGATCGGCTACGGGACCCAGTCCAATCGAGAGCGCAGGGAGGCCTGCCGCCCTACGGGACCTGATGATCTCCTCCATACCCGCATTCGCGGCCGAATAAGCTGCTTGGCCAGGATTGCCGATCAGAGTTGCAACGGACGAGAGCGCAACGAAATGCTCTGGCGCCAAACGGCGGCTCGCTTGGTCAAGCAACCCTGTGCCTTTGATCTTTGGAGCCGCGACCAAGTTTAGTCGCTTCAGATCGAGGTCTTCGATGCGATCATCATCAAGCACCATTGCTGCATGGATGACACCTTTCAGCTTGGTCCCTTGAGATGAGATCGCGTCGAACAGATGATCGACCGCCTCTGCGTCTGTGATGTCGATCGTGGTTTTGTGGAGTTCGATCTTGGCGGCCAATGCATCAATCCGGGCCTGATCTTCTTGGTCCCGAGGCGCCCCGGATCGACTTGCCAACCAGATCTCATCCGCGCCCTGAGCGACCAACCATTCCGCGATCGCGAGCCCTAGTCCAGTGAAGCCACCTGTGATCAGCCAACCGCCTGAAAGATCAGGAGTTGCAGAACAAGATGGCAAGGTCTCAGGCGCCTTGATGACAATCTTCCCAAGATGGCCAGAGCCCTGCATCAGCCGGAACGCATCTGTGGTCGCGTCATAGGAGAAAACGCGTGTCGGAATCGGGCGATAGACACCGTTCTCAAAGCCCGCCAACACCTCCTGCAAAAGAACGCGCATGCGTGCCGGATGCGCCGCCATCATCTGATCGAGGTCCACCGCAAAGTAGCTCACATTGTTCCTGAGGGCGCGCAGACCGATGTGGCGATTGCCATAGAGATCCTGCTTTCCAAGCTCGATGAAACGCCCAAACGGGTTGAGTAGGCGCAGCGAGGCTTCCATTGCATCGCCCGCGAGGCAGTTCAGAACGACATCGACCCCGTCACCATCCAGAAGTTGTTCAATCTGCTGGAGGAAGCGCAGGTTTCGACTATCGACCACATGATCGACGCCTAGCATTGCGAGAAAGTCCCGCTTCTCGACCGTTCCAGCAGAGCAGATGATCCGCGCACCAAGCTTTTGCGCCACTTGGATTGCCGCTTGCCCCACACCACCGGCGGCACCATGGATAAGAACGGTCTCTCCAGGCCTCAGGCGTGCTTGTTCGATTAAAGCAAAATGCGCCGTCAAGAAGGCCACCGGAAGTCCGGCCGCGAGTTCGGGCTCCATCCCGTTAGGCAGCTGTAGGACCGAGTTCGCCCCAACAGTCACGTGGCGGGAGAACGCCTTCGAGGCGCAGGCGAGGACTGGATCGCCTATGGCAAACCCACTCTCAGCGCCTGCCCGACTGATCCGGCCCGCACATTCCATGCCCAGTTCGGCACCCGCATAGCCCGCTTCCAATGCTTCTGCGGGCAAAAGACGCTGGGCCCACATGACGTCACGGAAATTGAGGCCAGTTGCACAGACTTCGATCTCAACTTCGTTTGCTTCCGGCTCCCGCCGTTCGACGGGCATCCAGTCGAGCGTGTCAAGATCGCCCGGGCGGGCAGCTTCAAGCATCCAGCTCGGTTCGGCTAAATCCAAGCTTGCTTCACTCTGATCAACAGCCACGAGCACTGGAGAAACGACAGCCGTTTCACTCACGATAAACTCGGTCTCGGGCCGATCGTCCAAGATCACCTTTGCCAGACACTCGACCGATGCCTGGGGCTGCATCTGGGCGAATCGGATGTTCGCCGCTGACGGGATCTCATTCGCAAGAACTCGGAGGTAGCCCTTTACCCAAGCGGCTTCTTCGGGGAGGGTTTCCGGCCCCGCGATACACCAGACTGTTCCGAACAGTTCCAGGTCAGGAAGAAGAGCGCGAAGCGCCGTAACAAACCCGGTCCTACTCGTTTCAAGTGGAAGAACAGCTATAGCAGAAGAAGCCTCCTGCTGAGCGTCAACAAGACGCGCACCGAGCGCCGTGAGCGCCGCTTCCAGACGTGGCTCGCGTCCCAGAAGGTGAACGGTCTTTTCCAGCGATGGCTCTGGCGCTTTGGCCGACACGATAACCTGAGCAACACCCTCGCTCGAACTAAACGGTTGCGAGTACGGGCGGTCAAGTTCTTCAAAGAGCTGAGCCAGACCGCGGATCCGGGTCTCGAGATCGCTTTTTCCTGAACCCTCGGTTGGGCTGAGGACATCATACGCGTTGAGCTCCGCCTCCAGGAGGACGATACCCAAAGCTGCATCATCTAGCTTGGCGTGGGTAGACCTCGGCCAAGCGAGCAGAGCTGTGACGCAGTCACAGGCCATAACGAGATCATAGGGTCCAGCCGCCAGTGCGTTCTCTAAAGCTGCCACAGTCACGCTCGACTGCTCGGAAAAACGGCGCTCAAGCTTGGTCTGCTCGCGCGCGCTGGCGCCTGTTATCGTGACCTGAAGCTCAGGGCGATCCCGAAGCAGCGACCCAGGCGTCTCCTGCGGGACATCGCCGAGAAGCAACAAGCGGAGAGGCGCGTCGTTTGGCCAAGCCTGACTAGTCTCAGACAAAATCGCATCAGCCTTTGGCCAGAGGAAAATCGCGGCTCGTGTCGGCTCATCGATCTGCGTCTCTGATCCGGCGTCGATGAGACCCCGGCGTCTATGGAGAAGTCCGAGAAGGGGCTCGGTGCATTTGGGTTCGATCTCCAACATGGTTGCGACAAGTTCGGGAATGCTTGGAAACGGTGCTGTCTCACCGTCCAGCTGGTTGACCTCTTCATCGATGAGGGATTGCAAACGCTGACGGGTTTGCTGATCCACGTCATCGGTCTTGAGATGTTCCCAAGCGATGCGCCGGGCGGCGACATCAACAAGAAGGTCAATTTCGGATAACTCGGTTAGGCCGCTGATCCTGGCCAGCACCTCCTCGGGATCGTCCAAGATTTCAGGGCGATGCATTGCTCCCGCAACAGGGACCATGATTTCCTGCAGGAGCGGAATCGAAGTCTGGTTTTTTGCGCCCCGATCGACGGATTTCAGCCGGACATCTTCGAATTCAGCGATCAGGTTGCCGTCTTGGGCGGTCAGTCGCATCGTCGCGCTGGCGCCAAGCGGCGATTGTTGCGTCAAAACGAGGTCCGCTCGGCTGGGGAGCGCATCATCTTTCCAGAGCCGTACCCGCCCGATTCTTGTTGGAACCATCGCGCGTGAGCCCTGCCCCGCTCCTGCCGTCAAAAGAGTATAGAGGCCGTGGAGCCCCGCATCCGCCAAGGCTGGATCGAGAACCGCATCCTCAAGAGTTGAGTGGGGGATCAGATGAGACAATCCGCGACCGGAACCGACTTCAACCCGAGCAACGCGGCGGAAAGCCGGACCATAGTCGAGTCCGGCATCCGACAATGCCTCGTAAAGCTCGCTCGCCTGCCACTCTGGCAAGAAAGCCAGGCGCGGCATGGGATCCTGTCCAGACTTTGGCGCAAGCGAGGAGCCGACACCGCGTGCATGTAAGATCCATTCTCCAGCATTTGCATGCGGACGGCTTTCGACCCGGAACAAACCTGTCTCTGGTTCTAGCGTGGTGCGTATACGAACTGTCTGCGCCCCCTCAACGTCCAAGACCAAAGGCGCGAGCAAGTCAAGATCCCGGATCTCGACTGGGCCAGAGACTTGGGTACGCAGGGCCGCTAGCCCGACCTCGACAAACCCGGTCGCTGGCAAAAGAACTGCCCCGTCGACCATGTGATCTGCCAACCATGGATGGGAGCGAACATCCAAGTCAGCATGCCAGATTGTACTCTCCTCCGTGGCGCGATGGCCAAGCAAAGGATGAGCCAGTTCCTCGCCGAGAAGATTGATATGACCATCAGAACGCTCATGTTTCAGCGTTTTGCTTGACCATGGGTAGGATGGCAGGTCCGCTTGAGTGCGCAGTTCAGCACCAAAGTATGTCTCAGTGTCGACCTCTGCCCCGTTTGCTAAAGCTCGAGCGACGATCTGATCGATGGAGCCGGGCGCGCGGCGGTCTTGATCGAGCGTCACCGTGACGGTGACCCGTTTTCCCAAGGCCTGCGCTGTATCCGCTATGTAAGTCTTCAAAAGCGGCCGCGGTCCAATCTCGACAAAACTTGAGATCCCGGCCTCGCAAAGCCCGGTCATTGCCTCTCGGAACAACACGGCCTGGCGCGCATTTCGCCACCAATAGGTCTCGTTTAGCGCATCGCCAGCGATCTCATGGCCTAAGGTTGATGAGAAAAGTCGGAGATGCCCCTCTTGCGGGGCTACTTTGCCAATATGGCGCGCCATTTCATCGCGGATGCTCTCCATCGCCTCGGAGTGATAGGGATAGGCAACTGGGAGCCGCTGCACAGCAAGCCGGCGTTTGCGGGCGGCCCGCGCAAACTCGGCGATCCGGGTTGCCTCCCCTGAGATGGTCGTCGATCTTGGGCTGTTGTCGCCTGCCAGCTCGAGCTCGGCAAAGCCTAGTTCGACCAAAGCGGCCTTCGTCTTCTCGGCACCGGCCAGAACCGCAGCCATGCCTCCAGTTCCGCGAAGATCGACCATTGCCGAGGCGCGGGAGTAGACCAACTTACAGGCTTGTTCGAGATTGAGGCAGCCTGCGGCCCAGGCGGCGGCAACCTCTCCCATTGAGTGCCCGGCCACCATTGCTGGCCTGAGACCACGCTCGATGAGCGCCTCCACCAAAGCAACTTGCACCGCAAAGAGCAGAGGTTGTGCGATCAACCCATCTTCAAGCCGATCCGCCAGATCGGGAGCATGGAGCAAGCTTACCAAATCCTCTTGACCGAGGCGCTCCGCGATCTTGGCGACGCGATCGAAGCCCCTGCGAAAAGCGGGTTCATCGTCATAGAACGGCACCCCCATTCCAGCCCATTGCGCACCATTCCCACAAAACACAAAGGCTGTTTGCCCGCTGATATCCGGGGTTGTTCCCATGGCAATACTGGAAAATTCGGCACTGCGCGCGGCGTGTTCCAGACCGTCTAAAAGGTCTGTCTCTCCACCATTGATGACCAGCCGGTGACGCAACCGTGTACGACGATGGGCCGCCGCTGACACCAGTTCTGCCCTGGTCCGCGAGTTCGCTTTCGCCAAACGCGCATGCCAGCGTCCTGCCAAGCCTGACAGGCTTTCTTCGGTTGCTGCCGTTAAGATCAAGGCGGGCGGGCATGACGCCGGGATAACAGCCATCGGGTTCGTCTTAACCCGCTTTAAGACTGCGTGCCCGTTTGTACCACCAAAGCCGAAAGAGTTGACCCCTGCAAAGAGCGTGCTTTCAAGGCTTAGCGAGACTGGATCCTGGGCAACCTGCAAGTTCAAACCATCGAAATCGATATCCGGATTGGGCGTCTCGAAGTTCCTGCTTGGTGGCAAGACGCCATGCTCCAAGGCCAATTGCGCCTTGAGCAGACCGACCATCCCAGAGCCCGCTTCGAGATGACCCACATTTGTCTTTGCCGAGCCGATTGGCAGCGGGGATGTGCGACCTTGCGAGATGGCTTGCCCCAAGGCATAGGCTTCGATTGGATCGCCGACGGGGGTGCCAGTGCCATGTGCCTCGACAAAACCAATCTGATCCGGGTCATGGTCGATTTCGCTCCAAACCCGCTTGAGCAAGTCCTCTTGACCCGCTCCGCTGGGCAGCGAGATGCCTGCCTTTGTCCCGTCAGAGTTCACACCAATTCCCGCAAGCCAAGATCGCTCCGCGCCACGCGTCTTGGCGATGTCTGCGCGCTCAAGCACCATCACCACTGCACCTTCGCCGCGGACATAACCGTTCGCCGAGGCATCGAATGCACGGCACTCTCCATCCGGGGACAGCATCGATGCGCGGGAGAACCCAATGAAAGGATAGGGTGAAAGCAACAAGTTCACGCCAGCCACGATCGCGCGATCAATCTCTCCCGCCCGTAGCGCCAAACTCGCCTGATGCAGTGCAAACAAAGATGAGGAACAAGCTGTGTCGATCGTCGAACTTGGGCCTTTTATGTCGAATTGATAGGCGAGCCGATTGGCCAGGATCGACATTGTATTGCCAGTCATGAAGGTCGCGCCCATCGTCTCGGGCGACTCGAAAGCTGTCACCATATGATCGCATGAGGCGGCGCCGACAAAGACACCGCACCTTGCACCGGCGATATCGGCACTGGTGAGTTTGGCGTGTTCAATCGCCTCCCATGTCACATGCAAAAGCAATCGCTGCTGCGGATCCATCTGGGCGGCCTCGCGTGGCGAGATCCCAAAGAACGCCGCGTCAAAGTCGTAGATGTTTTCAATCAGACCCGCCGCATTCGCATAAGTCTTGCCGGGGATCGACGGACTTGGCCGGTAGAAACGGTCGATGTCGAAACGACTTCTCGGTATTGGCTGGATCGCGCTCCGCCCCTCCATCATCAGCGACCAGAACGCGTCTGCATCCGGGGCCCCCGGTAGGCGACAAGCGTATCCGCTGATCGCGATCTCATCCGATTGGGAACGGGTACTCGAACTGACAGTCATGGAAATCCTCGGAGTAGTCGCGGAACCGCGTTAACTCTCCCCCCGATACCCTTAAGGTGGCATTAATCATGAACGAGAAATGGAGCGTTTGCGCTTGCATCTCTGCGCTCCGCTCTGCCACGCTTGCCGAGAGGAGGCTAAGCATGACCCACACTCGCATCCGCCCGTTCAATACGGCAGAGACCTATCCAGAGCAGAACTTGTCGAACGATCTGGCGCAAGCTGTCGTGGCCCGCGGTACTATGGTCTTCCTCCGCGGGCAGGTAGCCCAAGACCTTGATACCTCCGAGAACCTCGCCACAGAAGACCCAGGCGAGCAGACCCACAAAGTCATGCAAAACATCCAGTTGCTCCTCAGCGAGTCAGGCTCTGAGATGGCTCATATCTGCAGGATCGTCGTGTATCTCACGGATATCCGCTACCGCGAAGCGGTCTACCGGGTGATGGGCGGCTATCTGAAGGGAGTACACCCGGTCTCCACCGGGATCGTCGTGCCAGCGCTCGCCCGCCCGGAATGGAAGGTCGAGATTGAGGTGACAGCCGTGATCCCGGAGGATGCAGCATGACGTTCTCGATCACCGCGCGCTGTGCCGAGACAGGCATGTTCGGCGTCGCCGTTTCCTCGTCCTCCCCCGCAGTTGCCGCGCGATGCGCCCATGCGCGTGCTGGGGTCGGCGCCGTGGCGAGCCAGAATGTGACAGACCCGGCACTTGGGCCGAAAACGCTCGACCTGCTCGAGCGCGGAGCATCCGCAACCGAGGCGATCGCGATTATCCAGCGCACAGCGCCCCATGCCGAGTTTCGCCAGATCACAGCGGTTGATCGAATGGGCCAAAGCGCGATCTTCTCCGGGGCCAATACCCTCGGCACCTATGCAGAGACTGTCCGAGAAAACCTCGTTTGCGCGGGCAACCTTTTGGCAAGCGAACAAGTCACCAGCGCGATGGCGGATACGTTCCAAGATACGCCGGGCCATCTTGGCGACCGGTTGCTCGCCGCCATGCAAGCAGCTCTGGATGCGGGCGGAGAGGAAGGTCCCGTGCACTCCGCAGGGATGCGGATCCATCACGAGACATCTTTTCCATTGGTCGATCTGCGATGCGATTGGAGCGAAGACTGCCCAATCGCGGCACTGCGTACGGCTTGGAGTGTCTACAAACCCCAAATGAACGATTACGTCACGCGGGCGCTCGACCCGACCATGGCGCCAAGCTACGGCGTGCCGGGTGACGATTGATCAGAGCCCGGCGCGCAAGCGGTGCAGCAAATCGTCGAGCATCCCGTCGCAGCGCGCCAACTGGTCTTCGGTTATAAACTCATCGGGCTTATGCCCTTGGGCCATCGAGCCTGGGCCGCAGACCACTGTCGGGATGTCCAGTTGCGTATCGAAAAGGCCGGCCTCGGTGCCAAAGGCAACCTTGATCGTGCTGTTCGCGCCAGTGAGCGACTTTGCGAACGCCACCACTTCTGCCGATTTAGGCGTATCGAGCCCGGGATAGCTGTTGGTTATCTGGGTCTCGAACCGCGCATCCGGATCCTTTGAAGCAGCAACGATGCCCTGCGCTGCAGCCTCGATCCGCTCTAGGCTTTGTCTGGGATCGTCGGGTGCGAGGCTCCGGATCTCCCAGTCGATCTGGGCTGAGTTCGGGACAATATTGACTTGAACCCCACCTCTGAGAATGCCCGCATGAACGGTCGAGTAGGGGACGTCGTAGTCGTCATCTCGGTGCCCACTTTCCGCCAGCGAGCTCTGCTCGGCCCGAAGGCACGAGACGAAGTCACTGGCTAGATGCAGCGCATTCATTGCCAGGGGCGCCATTGCAGAATGTCCCTCACGCCCATGGCAGATCGTTGTCAAAGCGGTCTTACCCTTATGGCCTGTTGCAATAGCGAGCGACGTTGGCTCACCGACAATGCAGAATTTTGGGAGGATTGGCGCTGTTTTAAGCGTATCTATCAGCGAACGAACGCCTACACAGCCGATCTCCTCATCATAGGAGAGCGCGATATGGAGCGGTGTCGTCAGATCCCCGGCCCGTTCCGCAGCTGCCAAGATGGCTGCGCAAAAGCCTTTCATATCCGCGGTCCCTCGACCATAGAGGCGCCCGTCTGAAGACCTCAGATGAAATGGATCAGAAGCCCAGGATTGGCCCTCCACCGGCACAACGTCCGTATGGCCCGAGAGCAGGACACCCGGCCGATCATTCGGCCCAATCGTTGCATAGAGGTTTGCCCGGGTTCCATCGCAATGCACGACCCGTTGGCAATCGGCACCCGCCGCGGTCAATATGCCCTCGGCAAAGTCGATGAGGTCGGTGTTGGGCTGCTTCGAAATTGTCGGGAAAGCGACCAGTTGGTCGAGAAGTTCGCATGTCCGGGTCATGCGAGGGAGCATGCCCGCGCAATATCAGCGCGCGCAAGCCTCCTTTGATCAAATCGCGTCGCGCAGAGCCTCAGCATCCTTTTCGGCCAGACCAGCCTGGAACTCGGAAAGCGGCATTGGCTTTTGCAATGCGTATCCCTGCAGACCATCACAGCCCAAAGTACTCGCCATCTTCACCATGCGCGAATCGCTCAACGACTTTGCATAGATGCGATAACCGCCCTCGCGCATCTGAGAGAGCAACTCGGTCAACTGCTTGGCGGCATCCGTATCTTGCACTGCTTTCTCGATAACCGATGGATCCAGTTTTAAAGTCTTTGCTGCTGTCCAAGCCAGTTTGGACAGCGGTGTCTTAAACGGGTTGAGCCCATCGATCGTCATCATGACGCCGACCGAGCGAAGCCGGGAGACGACATCGGCAATCCGCTCAGCACCCCGTTCCTCCGCCAGATCAGCGGGCAGCTCGAGACAGAGCGAGCTTGGGTCTAAGCTGCAACGGTCGAGTGCCCAGCGCAAGCTGTCCACGATTTGGGGATCCTTCAGCTCAAGCGCGGAGACATTGATCGAGATCCGCGCTTGACCACTTACGAGTGGATCCCACCCAGCCATCGCACCGGCAGTTTGCCCCAGGACGACCGCGCTGATCTCTGGCAAGAGCTGGCGCTGTGAAGCAATCTCGATGAACTCCTCTGCGGCGATCAAACCCGCTGACTGATCGCGCCAGCGCGCCAGCGCTTCAACCTCTAGGATCCGCGTCAGGCTTGGATCCATAACCGGTTGTACCCAAGCCTCGATCTGGCCATCATCCAAAGCTCGCCTCAGGCGGTTGGCCGTGTTCTGCTGATGCTCGACAACATCGCGCATGCCTTTGTCGAAGACCGAGAACCGCCCACGCCCACCGGCCTTGGACTTGAACACGGCGAGATCGGCATCTTTGAGCAACCGCTCGGGCTCGACACCGTCGTGATAAGTCCCACCGATTGCAATCCCGACCGAGGCACCGATTTGGCAAATATTGCCTTTGTGCTGGATCGGCTGGCTGAGGTTCCGGATCAGCCGGGATGCCAGCTGTGCCAAGCGTCCCAGATCATCCAAGCCTGGCAGCAAGATAACAAATTCATCGCCACCCGCCCGGGCGACGATATCTTGGCTCCGCACGGCTTGTTTCATGCGCCGCGAGACGACCATCAAAACATGATCCCCGGCATCATGGCCAAAAATATCGTTCACGGCTTTGAAGTGATCCAGGTCAACATGCATGACTGAGAGAACCGAGATCGGCTCGGCGCCCTGCAACAATCGGGACAGTTGCTCGTCCAGTCCACGCCGGTTCAAGAGCTGGGTCAGCGGATCGGAAATTGAAAGACGACGCATCGCATCGCGCGCCTCGGAGACCTCCCGCATCGCGGTCGCGAAATGGAGGAGAGCCCGGGACATATCACCCAGTTCATCTTTTCGGTT
>JBCDAS010000062.1:0-15931 GCA_039185235.1 Pseudomonadota bacterium | reverse complement strand
CGTTGTCGCGGGCGCTCCATCCAGCTAAGACTGGGCCACTGGAACTGGGAGGAGAGCACCTATGTCCCTGACCCAAACGCGACCGGTCGTGGCCCGGTCTCTCCTTGGCCTTGTCGCAGCGGCGGTTCTGTCCGGCGCTGCATTTGCGCAAACCTGGTCAGGCTCCAGCAGCGACCCGGCAGAGTTGCGCTACCGGCTCGATCTGTTGGATGCCGAGTTGCAGGATATCCGGGGCCGGTTAGGTGGAGTTCAACCAGCGCCTGGTGCAACGACCGGTGGTGGGGGCGCTTCGATCGACGTAAGCCGGCTCGAGACCGAACTGGCGCGGCTCACCGGCCAGATCGAGCAGTTGCAGTTCGATCTCCGCCAATACCAAGAGCGCACGGACCGGCAGATCCAGGATCTGCTCTTTCGTGTCACCGAGCTCGAAGGCGGTGATACCTCGACCATCGTTCCCGTCACCCCTCAAGCCCAACCGGAAACGCCAATCATTCTCAGTGAACAGGCTGATCTGGATCGCGCCAAGCTAGATATTCAGCAAGGCCGCTTTGACCAGGGAGAATCCCGGCTGGTGAAGTTCATCAATGACTATCCGGCCAGCAGCCTGACGGGAGAGGCGCATTACTGGTTGGGGCAAAGCCAGTTTGTCCGCGGTGCCTTCCCCGAGGCTGCGACCACCTATCTGGCGGGCTATCAGCAGAACACACGTGACAGCTATGCGCCGGACAACCTCTTGCAATTGGGCATCACTCTCGGGCGGTTGAACCAGGTCCAGACGGCCTGTCAGACCTTGACCGAGGTGGAGCGGCAATACCCCAACGCCTCGGCTTCAGTGCGCCAGGCGGTCGCCGACGAGAAAGCCAGCCTTGCCTGCCCCTGAGGCGGAGCTTCTAGAGACATCCTTTGCCGCGCTCGATCGGCTGACTGAAGGGCTGACGGGGCCGCTTGGCATCGCGGTCTCGGGTGGCAGTGACAGCACGGCCTTGACTGTGATCACGGCGGAATGGGCCCAGGCGCGCGGGCGCCTCGTGAGCACTGCGACGGTCGATCATCGCTTGCGACCGGAATCGCGGGCGGAGGCTGTCGATGCCGGCCTGATGGCCCAGGGTCTCGGGCTTGAGCATCAGATCCTAGACTGGGACCACGCGGATCCAAACCTACCCAACCACCCAAATCTAATGACGCGCGCGCGGCAGGTCAGGCATAGCCTCTTGGGGAATTGGGCGCGAGAGCAAGGCCTCTCTGCCGTGCTATTGGGACATACCCAGGACGACCAGGCGGAAACCGTCCTGATGCGCCTTCTTCGAGGGTCCGGCGTTGATGGTCTCTCGGGCATCACGGAGAAAGCCAACTTGGAGGAGATGCTCTGGCTCCGCCCATTGCTCTCAGTGCGCCGAACTGCGTTGCAAGGCTTCCTCACTGCGCGTGGGATCCGTTGGAGCAACGACCCGAGCAATGATGACCCGGAGTACGACCGTGTCCAGATCCGCCAGACTATGAGGGCGTTGGAGCTTTCACCTGAAGGTTTGGCGGCGACTGCGGAAACCCTCGCGCGGCAGCGCCGGGTCCTCGAGCGTGATCGAGACCGGTTGGCCGACGCAGCCGTAAAGATCGGGGCGTTGGGAGAAGTCTATCTAGATCCGGAGGCTTTCGCCGCGGCTGAGACCGATACCTGCATGGCAGTCTTGGCAGATGCGATCTGCTGGATCGGGGGCCTCGCCTATCGTCCAAGATATCAAAGCTTGAAGGCGCTTTGGCAGAGCCTGGGCATCAAAACCTTGGGAGGTGTCTTGAGCGATCGCTCGCGCAAGTCTTGGATGCTTTGCCGTGAGTTGGCTCACTGTCCTGAACCCGGCGCTTTGACGCCGATCACCTGGGACCATCGCTGGGCGTTGTTAGGGCCCAAGATGCAGGACATCTCCGTTAGGGCCTTGGGTGAAGATGGTCACTCGCACCTGAAGAGGCAGAGCCATATAGGGCCTGAAACTTGGCAGACCTCGCCGCGCAGGGCACGGTTGGTGGTCCCTTCCTTCTGGCGGAGAGATACCCTGCTCGGCGTTCCTGCAGCCGGTTTCCACGATGAGGAATGGGGCGCCGAAAGCCCCTTTCGTGCGGTTTTGAAACCTCCGCCCGCGCGGTTTCGTCGCTGAGAAAGGCTTTAAGTTCCTGGTCAAGCAGCCTAGTTATGATCAAGACACGATAAAATTCCAACGGGAAGCGGAGTATCTCCACGTGAACACGTCGCGCAACATGGCCTTCTGGGCGATCCTCATCCTTCTCCTGATCACACTTTTCACAGTGTTTCAGGATGGCGGCACCAACAGCGGTGGAGAGCGTATCCCCTTCTCAGACTTCATGAATCGGGTTGAGCGGGGCGAAATTGCCGAGGTCACGATCGACGGCGAGAAGATCACTGGCGTGACGCAGACAAACCTGCGGTTCCAGACGATCCAGCCGAGAGGCTCAGACGTCGTCGAGCAGCTCCGCGAATCGAATGTGGCCATCGAAGTTGTGCCGCAGGAACGCGGCGGATTGCTCTCAACCCTCTCTTTCTGGCTACCGATGCTGATTATTTTCGGCATATGGATCTTTTTCCTCAACCGCATGCAAGGCGGCGGTCGCGGCGCGATGGGCTTTGGCAAGTCCAAGGCGAAGCTGCTGACGGAGCGCCAAGGCAAAGTGACCTTTGACGATGTCGCGGGCATTGATGAGGCGAAGGAAGAGCTGGAGGAGATTGTCGAATTCCTCCGTGACCCTGGCAAATACTCGCGCCTCGGCGGCAAGATCCCGAAAGGGGCGCTGTTGGTCGGCCCGCCGGGTACCGGTAAAACCTTGCTGGCCCGCGCCATCGCAGGCGAGGCGGGCGTGCCCTTCTTCACCATCTCGGGCTCGGATTTCGTCGAGATGTTCGTGGGTGTCGGCGCGAGCCGGGTGCGCGACATGTTCGAGCAGGCCAAAAAGAACGCGCCCTGCATCGTGTTTATCGACGAAATCGATGCGGTCGGTCGTCACCGGGGCGCTGGCTATGGCGGCGGCAATGATGAGCGCGAGCAGACGCTGAACCAGCTTCTGGTCGAGATGGACGGGTTCGAGGCCAACGAGGGCGTCATCCTGATCGCGGCGACAAACCGACCCGACGTGCTGGATCCAGCACTACTGCGCCCTGGCCGGTTCGACCGTCAGGTCACCGTGCCCAACCCGGATATCGGCGGGCGTGAGAAGATCCTCCACGTCCATGCCCGCAAGGTGCCGCTGGCACCGAATGTGGATTTGAAAGTGATCGCTCGCGGCACGCCTGGCTTCTCGGGCGCCGATCTCGCAAACCTGGTCAACGAAGCGGCGCTTCATGCGGCCCGCGCCGACAAGCGCGTCGTGACCATGGAGGATTTCGAGCAGGCGAAAGACAAAGTCATGATGGGCGCCGAACGCCGCTCGATGATCATGACCGAGGAAGAGAAGAAACTCACCGCTTATCACGAAGCGGGCCACGCGATTGTGGGTATGAATGTGCCCCAGCATGACCCGATCCACAAAGCGACGATCATCCCGCGCGGCCGGGCATTGGGCCTCGTGCTCAGCTTGCCAGAGCGCGATCAGTACTCAGTCACCAAGACCAAGTACCAGTCCAAAATCGCCATGGCGATGGGTGGCAAGGTCGCCGAGGAGATCACCTTTGGTGAAGACAATGTCACCTCGGGCGCCATGTCGGATATCCAGCAGGTCTCGAAGATCGCACGGGCAATGGTCACGCAGTTCGGCTTCTCCGATAAGCTTGGCAATATCGACTACGCCAATGAGCAGCAGAGCTTCTTGGGCTCCTATAATGGTGGCTCGAGCAACTCGCCTGAGACCCAAGAGATCATCGATGCCGAAGTGCGCCGTTTGGTCGACGAGGGCTATGCGACCGCCAAACAGATCTTGCAGGAGCAGCATGACGGGTTTGTGCGCTTGGCCGAAGGGCTGCTGGAATACGAGACCCTCACAGGCGATGAGATCAAGAAAGTCATCGCGGGCGAAAAGCTCGACCGTTCAGAGGATGATGGCATCCCACCCGCCGCGACCGGCACCGGCGGACATGCCGCGATTCCAAAAGCTGGCAAACCCCGCCGGGGGCCAGAGGGCGATGGCGGGATGGAGCCGCAGCCGAGCTAGACAACGTGAGCCGGTTTACGCCGATTAAAGACGGCTTTGCCAGCTCGGGCTGGACAATCGAAATGATAGACTTGCCGAGTGAGTGCTGGTGGGCACGGGAGATTTGGCGACTCACTTCTCATTGGTCTCCGGTAGGATATATTGTGCACCTCTCGCTCATGATCGATCCGATGAATGAAAAACCATCCTCGGACAACGCCGTTTGGGCGGCAAGCATCTCTTTAGAGGTTCCGAACTCACCAGAGGACGTGCTTGTGATGGTTCCTCTCAAACGCAGGATGAAGCTGGCGGTAGCAGAGCTCCTTGAAACGGCTGTTAACCTGAGATCTGGGAGTTAGTTGAGGCCCAGTTCGCACCGCGCTTCTCGAAGAAAGCTGAAACACCTTCCACGGCGTCCGCTGTCTCCCAAGTATCTGCGAGTTGTTCGATGGTCCAGTCGATCAGCTCATCCGTGATCGCCAGCCCCATCTTTCGGGTGAGCCGCTTGGACCGGGCTACGGCTTCGGGGGAGCAGGCCAGATACGGGGTGACTTCGGCCTCGACCGCTTCGTCCAGTTCGGTTGCGGGGACTGCGCGGGCGAGGAGGTTGAGGCGCACGGCTTCACCTGCGCCAAACCGGCGCGATGACATCAACACCTGACGCGCGAGGCCTTCGCCCATCCGCGCCATCACATAGGGCGAGATGGTCGCCGGGATAAGGCCGAGGCGGGTCTCGGTCAGACCGAACTTTGCGCCATCAACCCCGATGCTGACGTCGCAAACCGACATCATGCCGACCCCGCCGCCATAGGCCTGGCCGTTGATACGACCAATCAGGGGTTTAGGCATCTCGTTGAGGGCTTTCAGCATCATCGCGAGCTTGCGCGCCTCGGACATGCGCTGCTCGCGGGTCGCGGTCATCTGCTCCTTCATCCAAGAGAGGTCGCCACCTGCGCAGAAACTGACGCCAGCGCCGGTTAGGATCACGGCGCGGATGGCGGGGTCACTGCCCAGTGTCTCCGCCACCTCGGCCAGTTCCGCGATCATTTGCGCTGAGAGGACATTGTGCTTGTCCGGTCGATTGAGCATCAGGGTCGCGACGCCCCGAGCGTCGGTGCTGAGCGTCAGGGTCTGGTATGTCATGCGGCATCCCTTAAGCTGCGGGCGTATTGGGCGGCGTCCAGAAGAGGGGCGAAATTGAGCCCGGTCTCGTAGCCGAGTTCTTTCAGACGGGCGGCGACGGCCATGGTGTCGACATTGCCCTTGGCGCCGGGGGCATAGGGGCAGCCGCCGAGGCCCGCAACTGCGGCGTCGAAGCAGCGCAAGCCAAGTTCTAGCGCCACCTCGATATTGCGGATCGCCTGGCCACCCGTGTCGTGGAAATGCCCTGCGAGCAATGTGGCTGGGACGGCCTCCAGCACAGCGTCAAGCATTGCTCGGGTGGTCTTGGGCGTCGCCTTGCCAATCGTGTCGCCCAGGCTGATCTGATAGCACCCCATCTCTCGCAACCGGGTGGCAACCTTGGCGACTTTCGAGGGCGGTGTTGGCCCGTCATAAGGGCAATCGGTGACACAGGAGATGTAGCCGCGTACCGGGATCTGGTCAGCTTTTGCCGCCGCCATGATCGGCTCGAACCGGGCGAAGCTCTCGGCGACCGAGCAGTTGATATTGTGTTGGGAGAACCCCTCGGAGGCGGAGCCGAAGATCGCAACCTCGTCGGCACCTGCTGCGCGCGCAGCCTCATAGCCGCGCATGTTGGGGGTGAGAACGGCATAGCTGACGCCTTCACGCCGGGTGATCCCTGCCATGACCTCCGCCGCATCGGCCATCTGCGGCACCCATTTCGGCGAGACAAAGCTGGTTACCTCGATCTTGGCGAACCCGCAGGCGGAGAGGCGGTTCACGAGGGCGATCTTCTCCGCCGCTGGGATCAATCGCTTCTCATTCTGGAGCCCATCGCGTGGCCCCATCTCAAAGATCTCGACGAACTCAGCCATGCTCTGGCGATCTGGCGTATGAATCGGGGCGCATGTTTCCCTCCGGCAGTTGGCACCTCGGTTAGATCAGAGTTTACCATTCGTCTCAAATGATGATGACCTGCCCGGTTACTGCCCCTTCGACGCTTTTGGCATAGGCGCGGCCGACCTCGATGGAGGAGACAGGAGAGTGGCCGGGGAACATCTCGCCATAGGCCTCGGCGCTGACATCCAGGAGGCCGGGGCTGACGACGTTGATCCTGAGGCCGCGGGGCAACTCGATCGCGGCGCTTTTGACGAAGCCGCCCAGCGCGCCATTTGCCGTGGCGGCCCCAGTACCTTTGCGCACCGGGTCGCGGTCGAGGATACCGCTGGTCAGGGTAAAGGAGCCGCCATCGGTGATGACATCCAGACCAGCGAAGACAAGGTTGATCTGGCCCATGACTTTCTGATGGAGGCCTTTCACGAAGGTTTCAGGAGTATGCTCCGTCAGGGGTGCGAAGACCACCTCGCCCGCGCAGGAGATCAGGGCGTCGAAGGCGCCGGTTTTGCGGAATAGATCCTGAACAGAGGCGAAGTCGGTCACATCGGCTCTGATGTCTCCGCTGGAGCGGCCGACGGTGATGACTTCATGGCGCGCGCCCAATTCTGCGCAGACGGCGCGGCCCACGTCTCCGGCGGCACCGATGACAATGACTTTCATATCTGGTCTCCTATGATCTCATCATATCTTGAGAGTTTCTTGGTCAGCAGATCCCGGCAACGGTCCAGCTGGCTTTGACGCTCCTTGAGCCGGGCCTGATGGTCGATCAGCATCGCCTTGCGTTCAGGCACGGTTGCGTTGCCGCGACGGTAGAGACGGGCGAACTCCTGCATCGCGGCGGTCGGCATGCCGGTCTCGCGCAGGGAGGAGAGGAGCAACAGCCAATCCAGATCGTGCGCATTGAACTGGCGCTGCCCATCCGCGCCGCGCGAGATCGTTGGGCAGAGCCCGCTTTGCTCGTAATAGCGGATGGTTGAAATGCTAAGGCCGGTGTGGCGGGAGGCTTCGGATATCTTCATGATCTGGTCCTTTGTCTCAAACAGGCTTAGCGGGCTGAAGCTGGTCGAGGTCAAGGGGATAATTTCTCGGGTCAGCTGGGTGGGTGGCGACTGGCGCTGGCGCTTTAATGTTCTTATAATGTTCTCATGTCTGGATCAGAATCAGCCGCGCCGCATCTCCTTCCCGATCAAGTGGTCGAGGGAGCGCGGCGCGGACGGGCGGCCGCGTCTAATCCAGCGAACCGGTATGAGAGCCTGGCGACCGAGGCTGTGGATGATGGCTGGGAGCCGCAGGAGGATGCTCCGCTTCGCACCCAGGTGATGATCGACCAGACGCGTTCGATTCTTGCGCGAAATCAATCGCCGGATGTGCCCTTTGATCGCTCCATCAACCCGTATCGCGGTTGTGAGCATGGCTGCATCTACTGTTTCGCCCGACCAACCCATGCGCAGTTGGGCTACTCGCCTGGGCTCGATTTCGAGACCAAGCTGATGGTGAAGCCGCGGGCGGCAGAGTTGCTGGAAGCCACGCTCAGTAAACCCTCGTACAAAGTGCAGCCGATTGCGATGGGGACGAATACGGACCCGTATCAGCCGGTCGAGCGGGAATGGCGGGTGATGCGTCAGATCTTGGAGGTGTTGTGGGACTATCGCCATCCGATCTCGATCACCACCAAGGGGGCGCTGATCCTGCGGGATCTGGATGTGTTGGAGAAGTTTGCGAGCGCTGGCCTGGTGAATGTGACGATCTCGCTGACCACGTTTGACAACAAGCTGAGCCGGGCGATGGAGCCGCGGGCAGCCGCGCCGGGGCGGCGGATCCAGGTGATCAAAGCGCTGGCGGCGCGGGGTGTCCCGGTGAGCGCGAATCTCGCCCCGGTCATCCCCGCGATGACGGATCATGAGATCGAGCAGATGGTGCAAGCGGCGGCAGAGGCGGGAGCTGTCTCGGCGGGGATGATCCTGCTCCGCCTGCCGCTGGAGGTCTCGCCGCTGTTCCGGGATTGGTTGGTGCGGGAGTTTCCAGACCGGGCTGTGCGCGTGATGGGCCGGGTGCGCGAGACGCAAGGAGGCAAGGATTATGACAGTGCCTGGGGAAAGCGGCTGGCGGGCGAGGGGGCGCATGCGAATCTGATCCAGCGGCGGTTTCGCCTAGCGTTGGAGAAGAACGGGCTGACACGACGGCGGCTCTCAGATCTGAGGACGGATTTGTTCCGTCGACACTTGCGGTCGGGGGATCAATTGGCATTGGATCTGTGAGGAGGAGAGATTGATCAAATTTTACTATCCCGATGGAGATGTTTGCTGGCGGGCGCTTCATTCGGTTCATGCCGTGTTTTACTCGCCCGAAGGCGTTCTGACTGCGCGGACGGATCGCCCGGATGGGAGCTACTATGAGTTCGAAATCAAGGGGTTCGAGCTGATCGAGGCGGGCAAGATCTTCCCAGAAGGGTGAGCCAAACGGAATGCGCGTGCCGCGCATGAATCTATTCTGCGCCTCCCATCCGGGAGGCGCGGCCCCTTCCCCAACCCTCCCCTTGGGGAAGGGGGCGCCCGGTGGCGGGAGGTGTGCAGGGCGGCTGTTTTACTCTCGGGTGGAAGGATGCTGCTGTTGATTTGGCGCGATTGCCGACTTGTCCGAAGGCTCGAAGATGATGATTGGTTTCAGTAAACTTACATCCAGCCAGGATCTCTTCGCCAAGCAGAGATGGGAGCATCAGCGGCTGGAGACAGACCCGAGCAATGCTTTTCATGGCTTCAACTTCTTCGTGGCTGCCTGGCATCTGCTCGAGTGGACTTACCCAGACAGTCCCGAAAGGCGGAGACAACTCAAAAAAGAGAATGTGATCCTGCAAGTTTGCGAACATCTAGCAGTTGGGGCGAAGCAGTTCGAGCCGAAGGATGAGAGGCATAGGTCTGTCTTAGGTTCACACTCGACCGATGCTTGGGGGGGCGCCTGGGGAATATCTTGGAGCAATGTCTGGGGTTCAAGAATGATCATCAAGTTAGCGGGAGAGGTAGCCGAGACCTTTGGGTCAGCGATCGATTGCCTAGAGCTGGCGACGCATGCCTTCGAGTTTTGGAAGCAACAGTTTGAAAACCGTCAAGCGTAATCGAGAAGAGACTCTGAGGCGGTTTTGCTCGAACCGGATCAAGGCTGCTTTCCTGCGCTTCCGAATAGGTTTAGGGGCCGGTGAAGTTTCTTGTGTTGGTGAGCGATGGGATCTTGCCGCGAGCCTGTTCGACGGCATCGAGGTCTAGGTCGACCAGGGTGGCGCAAGTGCCCGAGCCGGCATCGGCCAGGACCTGGCCCCAGGGATCGATGGCGAGGGAGTGGCCATAGGTTTCTCGCCTTCGGCCTCTGCTGGCTCGATGTGTGCCCCATTGTGCAGGGGCAAGTACGAAGGAGCCGGTTTCGATCGCGCGAGCGCGCAGCAGAACTTCCCAGTGAGCCTGGCCAGTTGGGACCGTGAAGGCGGAGGGGGCGGTGAGGATTTGAGCGCCTGCTTCGGCAAGCGCGCGGTAGAGCGCGGGGAAGCGCATATCGTAGCAGATGGTGAGGCCGATCTTGCCCAGGGTGGTGTCGGCGAGAACCGCCTGTTCGCCGGGGCGGTAGCCCTTGGATTCGCGATAGCTCTCGCCTTCGCTCAGTTCCACGTCAAACATGTGGATCTTGTCATAGCGCGCCTGGATGGCGCCGTCCGGGCCGATCAGGAAGGAGCGGTTGACGAAGCGGCCTTCTAGATCATCCGACTTCAGGGCCAGCGAGCCAATGATCAGATGGATGCCTGTTTCTGCTGCGACCTCGCGGAGACGGGCGAGCGTCTGGTCGGTCTGCTCCGGCTCCAGGACGTCGTTTTGCCGCGTCCGGCTCGCTGAGACGATATTCGTCACCTCAGGCGTGATCACGAGATCTGCACCGCCCGCCACCGCCTCGCGGATCAACTGCTCGGTTTCGGGCAGATTGGCAGCTGGGTCGTCCGAGGCATTCAGTTGGACGAGACCGGCGCGCATCCTCAGACGGCGAGCAGGGGGTCGAGCTTTCCAGCCCGCTCCAAGGCGTGGAGTTCATCGCAGCCGCCCACATGGGTCTCGCCAATGAAGATCTGCGGCACGGTGCGTCCGCCATTGGCCCGTTGCATCATCTCGCCGCGCTTGGCGTTGTCGCCCATCACATTGATCTCGGTATAGTCCGCACCCTTGGCGTCCAGAAGGCGCTTTGCCATGATGCAATAGGGGCAGATCGGGGTGGTGTAGATCTCAATCGGTTTCATCGCTCAGGTCCTCAGATGCCGTATCGGCGGGCACATAAGGTTTCTCCTCGAAATTCACTAGGGCGCTCACGATCACGTCAACGCTTGCGGCTCCTCTCTCCAAGCACAGGTTGGTCGCCGCTGCAAGGGTTGCGCCGGTGGTGAGGACATCATCGACGAGGAGGACGCGTTTTTCCTGAAGACGGCTGGTGTCGGTGAGCGCAAGGGCATCCGCGAGATTGGCAACGCGGGCGGCACGGTCCTTGCCATCTTGCGAGGCTGTGGCCCGTATGCGGCGGAGCAGCCCGGGCGCATAGGCGTCTCGGCGACCAGCAATCCCGCAGAGATGCCGCGCAAGCTCCGCCGACTGGTTGTAGCGCCGTTTGAGCATCCGCGACCAGTGGAGCGGGATCGGGGCCACCAGGTCAGCCTCGGCCACCAGTTCTGGGCCTGCGGCATGCATCCATCTGGCAATGCTGGGCACAAGATCCAGCCGGTCGCCGTGTTTTAGGGAGAGGATGAGGCGCCGACCGGTGCCCTCATAGCGAAAGGCCGCGCGCCCGCGCTGCCAAGGATGGTCGTAACGGCGGCAAGTGTCACAACGGAAATCATGCTCGGCCTCAGTCAATCCAGGGACTTCCTGGCCGCAGCCAGCGCAGCGCGGACCGGTGAGGAAAGCCAGATCGATCCATGCCTCAGGCGAGAGCGCGCCTTGCCGGGTCACCTCGGTCCCTGTCACTGGACAGGTGGGCGGCAGGAGCAAATCGAGCAGGGACATGAGCGCTCCCTTCTGGCGGCGCCAAGATCTGTGTCGTCAGAGCCCTATAGTGCCATATAAGCCGGGGTTAGGGAGTTAACGGTGATGGCCAGCGCACCGCGCGAGATATTCGATTTCCAACGCCTCCGGCGCAATCGCGATCGGGCAGCCCGCGATGGCTTTGGGGAGGGTGCGGATTTTCTCCGCCGGGCTGCGGCAGAATCGCTCATAGACCGTCTTCGAGACACGCCGAGGAGGTTTGAGCGGGCTCTGATGCTTGGCGAAGGTGTCGGTCCGATCAAAGAAGCCTTCCAACAGGTGTTGCCAGAGCGGGCGCTTTCGGTGTTTGAACCCGCGCCCATCCTGGCCAAAACGGCAGAGGTCGTCAGCATCGCAGAGGAGGTCCTTCCGGTCGCAGAGGCCCGAGCTGATCTGGCGGTTTCGGCCTTTCTTCTCCACCACCTGAACGATCCGGTTGGGCATCTGATCCAGCTCCGCCGGGCCTTGGTTCCAGATGGCTTGGTTCTGCTCGCGGCTCTGGGAGGGCAGACGCTCGCGGAGCTGCGCACAGCCTTCGCCGAGGCCGAGGTCGAATTGCTGGGTGGGCTGTCACCTCGCGTGGCGCCGATGGCAGAGATCCGCGATCTAGGCAGTCTCTTGCAGCGCGCGGGACTGGTTATGCCAGTCGCGGACACCGAAAGGCTCACGGTGACCTACGAAACACCGCTCCATCTGATGCGTGATCTGCGCGCGATGGGAGAGACGAGCATATTGCTCGACAGGCCAAAGTCTTGCCTGCGCCGCGATGTTCTCGCACGGATGTCGGAGATCTACCATGCGCATTTCACGGCGACGGGTGGGCGGATCAGAGCGAGTTTTGAATTGATCTATCTGACTGGATGGTCGCCAGGACCGGATCAGCCGCAACCCCTGCGCCCGGGCACTGCGACAAACCGTATGGCTGATGCTTTAGGAACATTCGAAGTGCCCATGGGGGAGAAGACGATCGATCAGGGTTGACGCAAGTGATTTTGATCGGAGAGAAGAGTTGCCGCCGTGACCCTCGCAAAATCGTGGTAGCTGGTCGACACGAACAGGAGGCTTTATACCAGTGGCGGAGAATGACAGTTTGCTAAGAACTTGGCCGTACCCCATTGTAGTACTGCAACAGTCGAAAGTGATTTACTTTCCAATCGCCAAGAACGGAACGTCATCTCTTATGACGATGATGCAACAACTTAGCCGACCTAACGATCGTCCGCGCTTTATCGAGAATCCTCACGATTTGGCAGGCACTGGGATGCTTTTGGCGGATCTGCTTGACGCCGAGAAGCGTGAAGTGCTGGATGACCCGACCGGTTTTAAGTTTGTGGTGCTGAGGGATCCGTTCGACCGATTAGCAAGTGCTTACATTGATAAGTTTGTTCTGACTCGGCTTGCCTCGGAAAATGTTCATTCCCCTCCGGTCGTTGGCGCTTTACGCGGGCAACCTGACCCAACACCAGAAACTTTGTCCCACGGGATCAGCTTTTCCGAGTTCGTCGCGTATATCGTCGAACGACCGAGTGAGACGCTCGACGGACATTGGCGGCGTCAATCTGACTATGTCGCGGATCTGAAAGGGTTGCGCTTTTACAGTATCGACGGTTTTGATCTCTTGGCTTACGATCTTTGTCATTACATCGGCTTGGAAGTCGAAATTCCACTTAGAAATCAAACGGCGCGATGCGATGCAATTGCATTGGCTGAAGATCTCTCGAATGAGATGCCGGACGTCTTGGAGACGCTGGACGGGCTGATCAAGGACCGATTGTATACGCCGGAATTGCGAACTGCCGTGGCGAACTACTTCGCTGACGATCTGGAACTTTTCGAGCGTGTTCAAAGAGAGGCCGCTGCGAGGCGTAGTCGACTCGAAGAGCAGGGGGTCGACTTGGGTAGCTACGTTACTTCGAAGCCATACATGCCGCGCAGGCGTCTTCGGAAGGCGCTTACGATGAATGGGATCCGTCGTCTGTTGGGCCTCACAGTCTAGAGAATACTGAAAGCGGAGCGCATGGGCGATGGAACCGCTTCTCGACACCGGACGCGTTTGCCTGATTAACAGGATCAGTTCACTTTTCGGTTTGGCCAGGTGCCCCAACAGATTTAATGATGCGCTGCGGCCTCTATGATGCCAAGGCTGCCAAGGCCAGAGACAACCAATTGGACAGCAACTGCGGTCAATAGGATCCCGAAGACCACCTCGGAGATCACCAGGCTGGTCGGATTCAGCCGCTTACCGATCTTGTCGATATTGGAGAAGACCAGCCAGTCGAAAGCACCGACCACGAGGACCAAGGCCACCACCAGCGCATGGGTTGCAACACCTTGGGCTTCGCTGGATGCAATGATCAGGACGGTCACGCCCACTGGATTAAAGAGGAAAGGCACCGCGAGCGGGTAGATGGCCATTTTCGCATGGTCGACTGGCAAATCGCCTTCATCGACAACTTCTTCGGCCGGACCCAACGCCATTTTGATCGCCAAAAGGCCCAGGATTATCCCACCCGCGACCGCGACCGCGCCGGTGGTGATGTGCAAAAGCTTCAGCAGCAACCCGCCCGTCGCGAAGACAACCAAAGCCGCGACAATCGCGGTTTTGACCATGAGTTGGCCGACCTCTCGCTGCTTTTCCGGATCGAGGCCCTTGGTCTTCTCCAAGAACGGGACAAGTGCGATCTTTGGGCCTACTCCGATTAGCAGGAGAAGGAGCAGGGTGACCACCAACTCGGTATTGATTACGCTGAAATCCATTGCTCGCTCCCTTCCTTGGCTTTCAGGGAACGTTTCAGAGTGTTGCCGAGCGGTCCAGCAAAATAAATCTCGCCGTGAGATCCTTTCCCATTGAGCAGATTTGAACCTTTCTCTCGAACGTTTATCTTCTCTACCAGCAAGGAAGCGGGAGATGGCCGAATGCTCGAGCGGATCGCGATGGATCGCCCAGGAATGGGGCGGCTGGAACATGCCAATGCGGAGCACCCCCATGTGCCCCCGGCCAAGGTTGGTATCGTCATTGCAAATCTCGGCACGCCGGATGGGACCGATTACTGGTCCATGCGACGCTATCTGAACGAGTTTCTCTCGGACAAACGGGTCATCGAGTGGCCCAGTGTGGTTTGGCAGCCGATCCTGCAAGGCATCGTTTTGACCAAACGACCGTTCTCGTCAGGTGAGGCTTATCGCGGGATCTGGAACACTGAGCAGGATGAGAGCCCGCTCCTGACCATCACCCGCAACCAGACAACCAAGTTGCGCGCCCGGATGCAGGCGCTTTATGGCGATCAGGTCGAGGTCGAGTTCTCGATGCGCTATGGCAATCCCTCGACGCCCTCGGTGATCTCCAAGATGCAGGCGGCCGGCTGTGAGCGGATCCTGTTCTTCCCGCTCTATCCGCAATATGCGGCGGCAACCACCGGCACGGCGAATGACCAGTGCTTCCGCGCGCTGATGGATCTGCGCTGGCAGCCCGCGATCCGCACCGTGCCCGCCTATCATGACCACCCAGCCTATATCGAGGCGTTGGCCCAGTCGGTCGAGGCCGCCTATGCAGGCTTTGAGGAAAAGCCGACCGCGCTGGTCGCCAGCTATCACGGCCTGCCGGAAAGCTATTTCAAGAAGGGCGATCCCTATCACTGCCACTGCCAGAAGACCTCGCGTCTGATGCGCGAGCGGCTGGGCTGGGAGAAGGGCGAGTTCCACACCACGTTCCAAAGCCGGTTCGGCCCGGAGGAGTGGCTCCAGCCCTATACTGTTGAATATGTTGCGAAATTGGCTGAGGAGGGTCACAAACGCATCGCCATCATGGCGCCTGGTTTCTCCAGCGACTGTGTCGAGACGCTGGAAGAGATCAACGAAGAGATCAAGGAAAGCTTCGAGGAAGCGGGTGGCGAGCATTTCCACTATATCCCCTGCTTGAATGAGGATGATGCCCATATCGACATGATGGAGCAGATCGTTCTGCGGGAATCGATGGGATGGTTGCCGCAAACAGCGCTCGCAAGCGCGCAGCCGGTCTTGAACGCGGCGGAGTGAGAAATTTAGCTGCCTTTTGGGCGAGCTGACGCATGGGAGTTAATCCGGGGCTTGCAGAGACCCCCGCTTGGCGCCAAACTGGCAGTCCAGGCAAGGGGAGCCTCGATGAAACTGCCGGATTTCACCACATTGGAGGAGAAAGCGGAGGCGGTGACTGCGTTTAATCTGCGCGGTCGCGTGGTTCTTTTGGCGCGGGATGTGGCGGAGCAGTTTGGCGTGCCGACCGGGCAGCTCCATCAAAACCTTGCGCGCAACCCTGAGAAATTCACCGAGGATTATGGCTTTAAGCTTGAAGAGGACGAGTTCCAGAAGGTTATTGGATTGATGGCGGCCAAGGGCGAGGTCCAGGCTTTGGGCGATCTGTCAAAACCGCCTTGGGTTCTGACCGAGAAGGGTGTTTTGATGGCCGCGACGGTTCTGCGGACGCCTCAAGCCGTCGCCGCCACCATGAAGATGATCGATGTCTATCTGGCAGCGGAGGACCTGGGCGCCGAGATCGAAGCGGCGATCAAGCGCTAAGGCGCAAGCCACTGACCCGCCCAGCCATCCGTTGCGCTAAAGGCTGCCCGTCGGTGGCGGTCCTGACCGAGATGCAAGGTCTCGATCTCGGCAATCTGGCAGGTGAGAATTGCAAAACGGTTCGGGTCAGGGTTGGCTGAGAATTCTTCTGGCTGATCAATGGGTTGGCCTGGTTCCGG
>JBCDAS010000061.1:0-16084 GCA_039185235.1 Pseudomonadota bacterium | reverse complement strand
GATTATCGACACTGCTGCGAAGAACATACCTGCCGCCGTTGGCAATTTGATGAAGGAGTGCGGAAGACGCTGGTCTGGGTCTCAGTTCTAACGCTAACTCGTCCTTAACGTACGATCCTGCCCCCTACCGGAATCCACCCCATTTGGTCTGCTGGGAACGAATATCCGGCGATTGCTCTGCTGGCATCAGCGGGCCTGACGCCATCGGACGTCACGATGGTACCCCAGGAAGGCCTCGCCTCCACACTCCTTCTCGAAAACAAGGCCGATTGCGTCTCGACCATGTCCTACAACGAAGCACGCGAATTGTCCGATGCTGGGCTGCCTGCCGAGGATCTGATCGCCTATGATGCCGAGGCCTTTGGCACGGTGCTGCTGGATGACGGTCTCTACATTCGCGGCGATGCGCTCGTTGATCCCGCCTTTGCTGAGAAGTTGGACGCCTTCGTCGCAGCTTCGATGAAAGGTTGGACCTGGGCGATGGCCAATCCCGAGGGAGCAGCTGGGATCGTGATCGATCTTGCGGGGCTCAACCAAGACACACTTGAGGCACAGGTCCGCATGATGAAAGGAGTGAGCGACCTGATCGGCGAGGAGCCAGTCATGGACCCCACAGCCTTTGCAAAAGTTGCGGATCTTTTGGTTGATGCTGGCTTGATCGGCATGGTTCCAGACTACGATGCCGTGGTGATCGACGCGCCCTAGACCAAAGTGCTTGAGCAAAACTTTAGGATCTGACTGCTCCGGTATTAGGAATTGGCCCCGCGGATCGCTTGGATCACCGCGTCCGTGACGTCTTTCGTCGTCGCCTGACCGCCCAGATCTGGAGTATGCCAGCGCGCATCGGCGGTCACGGTCTCGATAGCATCCATCAAGCGCCGGGCAGCGGCATCTTCGCCAAGATGCTCCAGCATCATGACCTCCGACCAAAACGTTCCAATCGGGTTCGCGATCCCCATTCCAGTGATGTCGAAAGCCGAGCCATGGATTGGCTCGAACATGCTGGGAAACTCCCGCTCCGGGTTGAGGTTCGCAGTTGGCGCTATGCCGAGCGAGCCCGAAAGCGCCGCAGCCAGATCCGAGAGGATATCGGCATGCAGATTGGTCGCCACGACGGTATCGATGCTTTCCGGCTTCATCACCATACGCATCGTCATCGCATCCACCAGCATCTTGTCCCAAGTGACATCGGGGAAGTCCTGCGCCACTTCCAGGGCGACCTCGTCCCACATGACCATCGCGTGGCGCTGCGCGTTCGATTTGGTGACAACGGTCAAGAGCTTACGCGGCCGCGACTGAGCCAGACGAAAGGCAAAGCGCATGATCCGTGCGACGCCAGCGCGTGTGAACATGGCGACATCGGTGGCCACCTCCAAGGGTGAGCCCTGATGCGCTCGACCACCAACGCCTGCGTATTCACCCTCGGAGTTCTCACGCACGATCACCCAATCGAGCTCTTTGTCGGTCACATCTCGCAAAGGTGATGTGATCCCCGGCAGAATCCGCGTTGGACGCACATTGGCGTATTGGTCGAACGGCTGGCAGATCGCCAAGCGCAATCCCCAGAGCGTGATGTGATCCGGGATCTCTGGATGCCCGGCCGAGCCGAAGAGGATCGCGTCGTGGTTCTGGATTTGCTGACGTCCATCCTCCGGCATCATCCGGCCATGGGCCTTGAAGTATTCACCGCCCCAGTCGAAGTGATCGAAGCTGAATTGCAATGAGCTATCGCGGGCTGCCAGCGCCTCCAAAACCTCACAACCCGCAGAGATCACCTCTGCGCCAATGCCATCGCCCGGGATGGCAGCAATCCTGTAGGTTTTCATCGGAAGCTCCTTCGCCTTGCTTCGGCCTTCCTAGCGAAGACGGCGATCCGGGCCAATGCTACACTGCGCAGCGACTGATCTGAGGAGCGCCGATGACCACCCCTTTTGAACAAGCAGCCCCGCTCGATCCGGACGGAACAGATTTCCCGCAATCGATCCGACAGGAAGCTCTGCGGATGATGAAGGCGCCCCATGCGGCGCGTGTCCTTGCGACATTGCTCCTGCGCTCGAGTGACAGTCTGCCTTTGATCGACCTTGCGCGCGCATCAATCGCACTTCGTGCCTCAGCCCCTCAGGACCGTTTTGTCTGGGAAGCGACGGATGACATGGTCTATAGCCAAGTCCCAGCTTGGCATTGGAAGATGTTGCAGGACGAGGCCCGCTCGAAAGCCTATCGCCAAGCAATCGAAGGCAATGTGAAGCCAGGTATGCTGGTCCTAGAGATTGGCGCCGGCACGGGCCTGCTCGCCATGATGGCAGCCCGCGCAGGGGCGAAGCATGTGGTGACGGTCGAAGAAAATCCTTTGATGGCTGAAATCGCCAAATCCTGCATCGCGCTCAACGGTTTTGCAGATAGGATTACCGTGGTTACCGGGCACTCGACCGATCTTGTGGTGGGCGAGACCCTTCCCCGCCGCGCGGACCTCTTAGTCCACGAGATCTTGTCGAGCAGCGTTGTCACCGAAGGCATGTTGCCAAGTATCGCTCATGCCCGGGCCGCGCTGTTGACCCCAGAAGCCAAGCTTCTCCCGGATCGGATTGAAATCCATGCCGCGCTGTCGGGCGATGTCCTCGCGACCGGGATCCCCTGGTGGTCGGTCGAAGGGCTCGATCTGACACCAATTGCCACGATAGATGCTGCCACCCAAGGCGTGCCGGGGCTTGCGCCGCGCAAACGCCTTTCGCCTCCGGTTCATATCGCCGATGTTGACTTGATGGATCCAAATTTTGGCGATCAGCAGATCTATCACTCGACGCTCCTCGCAGACCAGATGGGAACTGCAACTGGGACGGAGCGGTGGATGAACATCCTGTTCCCAGGTGGTATCTCGCTGACAAGTGACGACCCGATGTCTCACTGGGGAACTTGCTACACGCCTTTCGCCGCAAGCCGCAACGTCCAGGAAGGCGACAAGGTCATGATCGAAACGATCCGTGGTGCGGAGAAGATGTCGACCGGTTTGGCACAGGAAGAACTTTGTGCAGAGGGCCGGTGGACTCCTGGCCTATAGGTCCAGCTACTTCGCGAATTTCAGCATACGAGGGTCTTTCATCACCCGCGCCATCATCGCCTCGCGCAAGGCACCAACCGTCTTGTAGGGCCGCGCGACGACTTCGAACTCGGTGATCAGGCCTTCGTCATTCGTGGTGATCAGATCAACGCCTACAATGTCCAAATCACCCACTTTCGCCTCGAACTCCAGCGCGTGATTGTTTCCCTCTGACCAGCTCCGACGATAGCGAAAGTTCTGGAAGATCTCGCCGACATGGCCGAGCAGGATCGCCGTGACTTCGCGGCCCTGCCAGTCGGCCCAATAGGTCGGCGGACGGAAAATCACATCCTCGGCGAGCATGGCCTCCGTCGCCTCATGATTCTTGTTCTCGATCATATCGAGGATCTTTTGTTCGAATGGCGAGGCGGTCATCTGACCCTCCTTGAAACTTTGGAACTGTCTCGAATTTAGACGGGTGCCCCGCGTCGATCCAGACAATTAAACTAAATGATTTCTGAAGGTTAACAGAAGTCTAAACTGCTTCACCTAACGGAACACGCGGCGTTTCCTGGCCCCTATTGGTGGAAAAGGAGAGCCGCGATGATCCGGATTCTATTGGCGACACTGGCACTTGGTACGGCCGCACAGGCAGGCGAGGCAGAAGATGTCACTGGCGAGATCTCAGTCTTCGTGGATGGTTCCTTGAATGAGACTAGAGATCTCGCGTCGGTTGGCGGCGAAGGGCATGTCGCGATCCGGGTCGATCCGAACTGGGGCGTGCAGATGGATCTTTTCGGGGGTCGCTTCTTTGACGATGCCGAGGATAACAGCTTCATAACCGGGGGCGCGCATCTCTTTTACACAACGCCGCAAGGCGCGATCGGGATCGCGACTACAGGTGGACAAGTGGGCGGCTATCCATCCATCTCGCTGGGGGGCGAGACAGCCTATTTCCTCGAGAACACCAATCTTTACGCTGATGTTGACGCCATTTGCGCGGACCATTTCGACACTTGCCTGATGAATGGGCGCCTCAGTGCCCAGCAGTTTCTCACCGACAATTTCGCAATTCGTGTCAGCGGCGGTTACGGGCGCTTCTTGATGGAGACACCCTTCGCCAAGGGCGCGCTCAGCGGCACGGCGAACCTGGATTGGCGGATGGAGGAGACACCGTTTGGCCTCAGCTTTGCCTACGGGTATCTGCGTCTTACCGAAGGGGCGGGTGCTGAGGCGTTCCACAGCCTGTCAGCCTCGGTGAACATCCATTTTGGCACAGATACCCTAAAGGACCACACCCGCACAGGTCCGCTCTTCACCGATCCGTCCCCGCATATTAGCGCGTTGATGGGTGGTTATGTGGGGTTCCTAGACGAACAAGTGCTGCTTGATCCGCGGATGCGGTGACAACAGAAGGCTGGATTGCAAGACTATGCATCCGATACGCTAAGAAGGTAGTCACGAAACTCCGGGAAATATTGGTAGCCTTCGGCGATATCCGGGACCATTTCCCTAACAACAGGAACCTTGCAGAACTCTTGGATTCCAGTATCCCAGACGGTCCAAGTTTTCTTCGCTAAATACCAGCTTGTCTGCAAATGGTACTCTTCGGAAAAGAGGCTAATGTACTTCGAAACAATCAACCTCGCGCGCCTTCTTTGTTCAGGCTCTATTTCAGACAGACTAGCGGCTCTCCTTATATCGTAGAACTCATCAAAAAACTCAAACTCGATATCGGAGTAGCGTTTCGTGTACTCGCAAAAAACTCTGCTTTGGATCTGTCGATAAACTAATAACAGTGAAACCGTCACTAAGGCGAAACCAACGATCTGAACAACCAGTGACGCTTGTTCAAAAAATGTTGTTTGCTCAAAAAGTGTTCCTTGGTCCAATGTCAATTGCCCCACTGTGACTATCAGGTCATTCTGCTGCCACCATCTGCCCAGCTGCGCGTTCGACCCGGCAGGCGGAGTATTTGAACTCTGGGATTTTGCCGTAAGGATCGAGTTGCGGGTTGGTGAGCGTGTTCGCCGCCGCCTCAACATAGGCGAATGGGATAAAGACCATATCTTCGGCGACTGCCCGGTCTGCGCGGGCCATGATCTCGATGGTACCGCGGCGGGTTTCAACCTTCAGCATCTCACCCGGGGCAACGCCCAAACGACGGAGCGTTTTCGGGTGCAGCGAGGCATTCGCCTCTGGCTCCGCCCAGTCGAGAACAGTCGCCCGTCGGGTCATCGAACCAGTGTGCCAATGCTCAAGCTGACGGCCCGTGGTGAGGATCATTGGATAGTCCGAATCTGGCGTCTCCGCCGGTGCAACGATCTTCGCGGGAGTGAACTTCGCCCGGCCTTCAGCGCGCGGGAAGGCATCGCCAAACACGATCGGCTGACCTGGATCTTCTGGCGAAAGCGACGGATAGGTCACTGCGTTCTGAGCCTCCAACCGCTCCCACGTGATGTTGTTGAGCGACTTCATCGAGAGCTTCATCTCGTTGAAAATATCCATCGGATGCGTGTAACCCCAGTCTAGGCCCAGCCGCTTGGCGATCTCATTTGCGATCCACCAATCCTCTTCCGCGACCCCTGGTCCTTGGACCGCGGCGCGGCCCATCTGGACTTGACGGTTGGTGTTGGTCACCGTGCCCCGCTTTTCCGGCCAAGCCTTTGCGGGCAGGATCACATCGGCAAAGTTCGCCGTCTCGGTCAAGAAGATGTCCTGGACGATGAGGTGCTCGAGATTGGCCAGGCCATCACGGGCATGCTCGACATCTGGGTCGGACATGGCCGGGTTCTCGCCGAGGACATACAGGCCTTTGATGGTGCCCGCATACATCGCGTCGACCATCTCGACGACGGTCAAGCCCGGGTTTGGATTGATCTCGGTTTTCCAGATCTCCTCGAACAGGTTGCGCACCGGTTCCTGGCCGACGGGCTGATAATCCGGCAGCACCATCGGGATCAGACCGGCATCCGATGCGCCTTGCACATTGTTTTGGCCACGCAACGGGTGCAGCCCGGCGCCGGGACGGCCCACATGGCCGCACATCAGCGCCAGCGAGATCAGGCAGCGCGAGTTGTCGGTACCATGGATGTGCTGGCTGACACCCATGCCCCAGAAGATCATCGCCGCTTCGGCCCGAGCGAAGGTGCGCGCCACGTCGCGCAGCATATCTGGCTCGATTCCGCAGATCTCGGACATCTTCTCCGGCGTGAAGCCTGCGAGGTGGGCCTTCATCTCGTCAAAGCCCTCGGTCATCGCCTGGATGTATTGGCGATCATAGAGCTCTTCTTCGACGATCGTGTGCATGATCGCGTTCAGCATGGCCACATCCGCGCCCGGGCGGAACTGCAGCATGTGGGTCGCATAGCGCTTCATGCCGTGGCCACGCGGATCCATCACGATCAGCTTGCCGCCGCGCTTGGCGAACTGCTTGAAGTAGGTTGCGGCAACCGGGTGGTTCTCGAGCGGATTACAGCCGATCATGATCGCGCAATCGGCGTTCTCGATCTGGTTGAAGGTCGCCGTGACAGCACCGGAGCCGACATTCTCCATCAGTGCCGCGACCGAGGATGCATGGCAGAGCCGGGTGCAGTGGTCGACATTGTTATGCCCAAAACCCGCGCGGATGATCTTTTGGAAGATATACGCCTCTTCATTCGAACACTTGGCCGAACCAAAGCCCGCAACAGCCTTGCCGCCATGGGTGTCGCGCAGCTTTGCCAGCCCCCCAGCGGCGGCATCCAACGCCTCCTCCCACGTTGCTTCGCGGAAATGGGTCCACGGGTTCGAAGGGTCTACGTTTAGGCCCTTTTCTGGCGCATCCTCGCGACGGATCAGAGGTTTGGTGAGCCGGTGTGGGTGAGCGACATAGTCGAACCCAAAGCGGCCTTTGACACAGAGGCGGTTCTCGTTTGCCGGGCCTTCGATCCCGTCCACGCGGACGATCTTCTCGTCCTTGATCTTGAAGCTGAGCTGGCAGCCAACACCACAATACGGGCAGACCGACTCGACTTCGCGGTCATAGTCTTTGCTATCTCCGCGCTGCGCCTCGTCCATCTCGGTTGCGGGCATGAGCGCACCTGTGGGGCAGGCCTGGACGCACTCACCGCAGGCCACACAGGTCGATTGGCCCATCGGGTCGTTCATGTCGAAGACAACAAGGGAATCGTGACCGCGACCCGCCATCCCGATCACATCATTGACCTGCACTTCCCGGCAGGCCCGTACGCAGAGATTGCAGCTGATGCAGGAATCCAGATTGACCTTCATCGCCAAATGGCTGTCGTCAAGAAGCGGCACGCGTTCCTGCTCCAGCTTCGGGAAGCGGCTCTCGGACACGCCTTGCATGTCCGCCATGTTCCAAAGGTGGGATGACTTATCTCGCGCCTCTTCCCGCTCGGGCTGATCGGCGACCAACAGCTCCATCACCATCTTGCGCGCTTTCTCGGCACGCGCGGATTCGCTGTTGACGACCATACCCTGGGAAGGTTGGCGAATGCAGGAGGCCGCGAGGACCCGCTCCCCCTCGATCTCGACCATGCAGGCACGGCAGTTTCCGTCCGAGCGATAGCCCGGCGCATCTTTGTGGCAGAGATGGGGGATCAATGTCCCTTCGCGTTTCGCAACTTGCCAGATCGACTCGCCTGGTTGCGCTTCCACTTCGCGACCGTCTAGGGTGAATGTCACCGTCATGCGTCCATCCCTTGTATTCTGCAACCTTTTCCCTTGGTATACCACATACCTGGGGGAGTTCCAGTAAGACGACGCTAGAATGGATTTGGCCTGTTTTCGGGGAGTTTTGCGACACGGAGCGTGGTGTTTGCGCCACTCACTGCACCGTCTCTGTCGCCGATCGGAAACCCCTGACTTCAATCGGGTTTAGTGGGCGCTTTGCAACCTCCTTTGAAGCCGGATTGCACGCGAATCATCTTCCACCGGCACGAGGGCATCAGACTGGGCGTTTTTCGCCAATCTTCGCCCCCGAATGGCAATTCGGATCGCACCAATCATCGAGAAGATCATGAACAGTCCGTTGACCAAGGCACCAGCCAGATTGAAGGCCCCCATCATCGAGAACAATATACATCCAGCAGCCGCGGCGTTTAGCGCCGTGTAGAGCAACCGATTGCCGTCGATCTGACCAATCTCAACGCCCATATAGGCAACGACATAAAGGGCAACCCCAATCAGCCCAACGGTGTCATGGAAGTTCGGCATAAGGGCCGCCAAAGCCTCGGTATCCTTCTGGATAAACTCATAGGTTTCAGAGCTATAAGCATACTCGGCGAACTCATACATCGGCTTACTCCTGCTTCAAGGGGTGCTTGGCGCCCGGTCTTGAAGGCAGTGTCTCCGATCCCGAGTTGATCGGCTGTGAGGATTTGCACCTCAGCTCAGATTTCTCGAGAAAACCGTGGCGCGATCAGTCGGGCGCCGTGGCCTGAAAATCGTCGCGGGCCGAGAAGCCCTCGAACCATTCTGCCAAGCGCGGGCGCCCTTCTCGCCAGCCCAGATCTGGATAGCGGAAGTCGAGATAGCCAAGGGCACAAGCGACCGCGACTTCCCCCATCCTTGGGGTATCCGCAAAGCTTGCAGACCGGCCTTCCAGATCACCCAATGCACGCTGGACCTTGGACACTTGTGCCCTGACCCAAGGTGCATAACGAAGCTCTTCCGGCCGAACCCGAGCTTCATAGACGCCCAGAACAGCCGCATCCATGATGCCATCGGCCAGTGCTTCGGTGGTCAGCACGTGGAACTCATCTTCGCCAGAGGGATAGAGGCCTCCCCCGCCAACATGATCCAGATAGCGGCAAATCACGCGGCTATCGAACAGCACCGAACCATCTTCCAGAACCAGTGCCGGGATCTTGCCCAGCGGGTTGGCCCCGCAGACCCCCTCGTTCGGATCGACCGGAGTTCCAAACCCGTCCAGGATCTCAACGGCATCTTCTTGACCGGTAATTTTGAGGACCATCATGACTTTGCGAACGAACGGAGAGGGAGCGGCATGATAGAGCTTCATGGGGTGGTCCTTGTCTTGTCAGCGCCCGGGTCAGGGTCACTTTTGGGTGGATCTTCAGGCTCGGGCGATCGGCCAAACATCCGGCCCAGCACCATCGAGGTTCGGGGAGTGTAGCTGTAAGGGGTCACCGGCTCCACCGTCTCGCGCCGGGTCATGCGCCAGAAGGCGAAAATAATCAGGAAAAGATGGGCGCCCGCGATGAAATAGAAGAGCGCAGGCGGGCCGTAGGTATCCAAAAGCCGGGCACTCACGAACGGGCTGACGACGGCGCCAACTGAGAAGAAGAAAACCAGCGAGGCGTTCAACTCCAACGCCTCCCCCGGCGCCGCCCGGTCATTGGCAAGCGCGGAGGAGACCGAATAGATCGGGTAAGATGTCGCTCCGAACAGCGCAGCGGTGAGATAGAGCAACCAGGGATCGCCCTCGGCCTGGACCGTCCACATGCAGCACCCAATCGCGGCGACCGAGATGAAGATGAGGACTGTCCGGCGCTCAAACTTATCGGCGAGCCAGCCGATCGGGTACTGGACGAGGATCCCTCCGATCATCGCCATCGATAGAAAGATCGCCAGTTGCCCTGCATCCAGCCCGTTCTCGATCCCAAAAAGCGGGCCGACCATCCGGAAGGACGCACCCGTTGCACCGGCCACGACAATCCCAATCGCAGCCAGGGGTGAGAGCCTATAGGCCCGCACAGGACGCAACCGGGGTGCGCCTGGGATCTCCGGCGCCGCACGGCGCGTGAGGATCATGGGCAGCAAGCAAAGACAGCAGAAGACCGCGACGATGTTGTAGGCGGCATAGCTGGTTGGATCGAGAACCGCGATCATCGCTTGTGCTGAGATCTGCCCTCCCATATCGACCACCCGAAAGACACCATAGACCCGACCGCGATTGTGGTTCTGGGTCTTTGCCTGCAGCCAACTCTCGATCACCGTATAGGCGGAGGCGATCGCGACCCCGGTGAGGACGCGCAAACCCGCCCAATAGAGCGGCCCGTCCAGCACTGGATGCAAGAGCGCCCCGGTCGCTCCGACCGCCGCCGCCGCCGCGAAACAACGCGAATGCCCGATTGTGCCCACATAACGCGGTGCGAGATAGCAGCCGATGAAGAAGCCTGCAAAATGGGCCGAGCCCAAGAGGCCGATTTCCTCGGCCGTGAAACTCCGGGCGCTGGCCGCCAACACATCCAGCGGGCCGAGCGAACCCGACCCCATCTGCACCAGGAAGATCGAGAGGAAAAGGGCCGCGAAGGAGATGAGGGTGCGCATTGGAGCCTCGAAGAACGCCTTGTGTTTGCCGGGTTGGCACAGCTCCGTCTACTCAACGCCCGACAGTGGTTGTCGAATTCGCGCCCGATTGCTGCGGCAGCACGCGCCTTGTCGCTGACGCGACAGCTTGATAAGGAGCAGATAGCTACCAAACGGGGGAAACCTTGGCCGGGATCAAAGACGTCATTCCGCCGGAGAAGCGGGAGAAATCGGCAAAAATCAGTCCGCTTCGCGGGCTTTTGCCGTTTCTTGCGCCCTATCGCGGTCTGATCGCGGGCGTCGTAATCGCGCTGTTAAGCGCGGCGGGTTTCACATTAATCCTGCCGATTGCGTTTCGCAGGGTGATCGACGGGTTCTCAGCCGAAAACGCCGCGCTGATCGACAAGTACTTCATCGCATTGATTTTCGTCGCGGCAGCTTTGGCGATCGCGACGGCAGCACGCTTCTATTTGGTCTCAAAGCTTGGCGAACGGGTGGTGGCAGACATCCGCAAGGCCGTCTTCGGCCATGTCGCAAGCCTCTCTCCCGCCTTCTACGAACGCTTGATGACGGCGGAGGTGCTGACCAGGCTCACCTCGGATACCACCGTCATCCAAGGTGTCGTCGGGGCAACCGCTTCGGTCGCGCTGCGCAACATACTGCTGCTGATCGGGGGCACGATTATGCTCTTGGTCACATCGCTGAAACTGACCGCGATCACGCTCCTGATCGTGCCTGCCACGGTCTTTCCGATCCGCGCGCTCGGCCGCAAGGTCCGCCACCTCTCGCGGCTGAGCCAGGACCTAATTGCCGAGAGCGCGACCCATGCGGGCGAGATGCTGCAGGCGGTCCAGACAGTCCAGGCCATGACCTATGAAGATGCGGCAAAGGCGGAGTTCTCGGGACGGGTCGAGAAGGCCTATGACGCCTCGATGCAGCGGGTCAAGGCACGCGGATTGATGACGCTGATCGTGATCTTCCTAGCCTTTGCCGGGATCGTCGGCGTCCTCTGGGTCGGTGCGCGCGATGTGATGGCTGGCACTATGAGCCCAGGTGAGATGGCGCAGTTCCTGCTCTATGCGGTTTTCACGGCAGGGGCGGTTGGCGCGCTCTCGGAAGTCTGGGGAGAGCTTCAGCGCGCCGCTGGTGCCACCGAGCGTCTGGTGGAGCTGATGCAGGTTGAGGATCCGGTTCCGGATCCGGCGCAACCCAAAGCTCCCGCGATGATGGAGGGCCGGCTGGCTTTTGACAATGTCAGCTTCGCCTATCAAACGCGCAGCGAAACCCCCGCACTCGTCGGTGTCAGTTTTTCAGTTCATCCAGGCGAGACGGTTGCCTTGGTCGGGCCTTCGGGTGCAGGCAAGACCACAATCCTTCAACTGCTACTGCGTTTCTACGATCCCGATCGTGGTCAAATCCTGGTTGATGGGATGCCGGTCGGCGATATGAGCCGCGAGGAGCTCCGCCGCCGGATCGCTCTTGTCCCGCAAGAGCCGGTGATATTTGCCGACTCGATCGCTGCAAACATCCGGTTCGGACGACCAGATGCCAGCGATGAGGAAGTCAAAACAGCCGCCCGGGCTGCCGCGGCCGACGACTTCATTCATGATCTGCCAGAAGGTTATGAGACCTGGCTTGGCGAGCGCGGGATTATGCTATCGGGCGGTCAGAAGCAGCGCATCGCCATTGCCCGCGCGATCTTACGCGACGCGCCAATCCTTTTGCTGGACGAGGCGACCTCCTCGCTGGATGCCGAAAGCGAACGGGCGGTGCAACAGGCGGTTGAGACGCTTTCAACAGGGCGCACCACGCTTGTGATCGCGCACCGTTTGGCCACCGTAAAACGGGCGGATCGGATTGTCGTTCTCGAGGGTGGAGAGATCGTCGCGACAGGCACTCATGATGCACTGGTGGCCCAAGACGGCCTTTATGCCCGGCTTGCACGGCTGCAATTCACGGAAAGCCTCGCTGCTGAGTAATGCTGACCGCTTGAATTTCTCAGCACATCAGTCCATACCCGCGCCGAGCCGGGGCGCCTTGCCCCATCCACAATATGGAGTGACCATGGCCAAGGAAGAAACGCTTGAATTCCCCGGGGTCGTTGTCGAGCTGCTGCCGAACGCAACCTTCCGGGTCAAGCTCGAAAACGGCCATGAGATCATCGCCCATACGGCGGGCAAAATGCGCAAGAACCGGATCCGGGTTCTCGCTGGCGACAAGGTCCAGGTTGAGATGACGCCTTATGACCTCACCAAGGGACGGATCACCTATCGCTTTAAGTAGGCCAATGGCCGGCTCCCCGCGCCACGGGTCGAGCCCCGCGCCCACCCACCCACCCACGCGCGCCTCGACCCATGGCGCGGGGAGCCGGATGCAAAGGCTGCGCGCGCAGGCGGCATGGCGGCCATGCGGCTAGTTCTGGGGAGCGGGTCGGCCAGGCGGCGGGATCTTCTGGCGCAGATCGGTATCACACCGGATGAGATCTGCGCGGCTAACATCGACGAGACGCCCAAGCGATCAGAGTTGCCGCGTGCGTATGTTGAACGTATGGCGCGTGAGAAGGCGGAAGCGATCACGACCTCAGATCTCCTGCTGACGGCGGATACGGTTGTGAGCCTTGGGCGACGGATCCTCGGCAAGCCTGAAGATCCCGCCGAAGCGGCAACCTTCCTCTTGCAACTGTCTGGGCGGCGCCATCGGGTGACAACATCGCTCTGCCTCAGACGGGGCGATGTGCTGCGCCAACGAACCGTCGAAAGCCGCGTGAAGATGAAGCGCCTGAGCGACGCCGAGATCAGCGCCTATATCCGCTCGGGTGAGTGGCAAGGCAAGGCTGGCGGTTATGCGATCCAGGGCATGGCAGCCGCGTTTATTCCTGAGATCCAGGGAAGCTACACGGCGATTGTCGGACTGCCCTTGACTGAAACAGCCGGGCTTCTGGAAAGCTTTGGGTATCCAATACCTTACGATGGCGCGCCCGCATGAAGGGTCGCGAGATCGTCTTGGACATCAGGGAGGGCCGAAGCTGCGCGGCCCTCCTTGTGGACGGTGTTCTGCAAGACATCCTTTTCGACGGTCCCGGCCCTGATCAGGGTGCGGTCTTTTGGGCAAAGGTGGATCGGCTTGTACCCGGCATTGGCGGTGCGTTCGTCAACCTGACATCGGAGCATCAAGGATTTCTGCGCGAGGCAAAAGGCTTGAAGGCAGGGCAAGGTCTGTTGGTTCAGGTGACTGGTTTTGCGGAGCCCGAAAAGGCCACCCCTGTGACCCGTCGGGTGCTCTATAAGGGTCGCCGCTTGATCCACACACCTGATGCACCGGGGGTCAATGTCTCGCGTCAGATCCGCGATCCGGAGGAGCGAGCCCGACTTGCTCAGGCCTTGGAGAAGTGGGCGCCGGACCCTGGCCCCACAACGCCTCCTCGGGCGGAGGACTTGATATCGTTGCATCAATCCGGCGGTGTCATCGTTCGTACAGCCGCCAAGGGAGCTCTGGCTGAAGATCTGAGGCGCGAGTATAGCTCGCTCCTGGCACAAAGATCGGAGCGAGAAGCGTTGCTGCGAAGCTATGAGCCCGGTCAGGGCTCGGCCTCTTCAACCGCAATCGACTATGCGCTGAGGGAGTGGACAGCGATCCCACCACACCGGATCACGATCGGGCCAAGCGCCGAGCAATGGGTCTATGATCCGCTCCGCCTCGCTCTGTTCTCCAGCACCGAGATCGCGTCAAGCCTCCGTATCTCCGACAGCGATGACCCTTTCGAAGACCTCGGGATTCTAGAACAAATACCAAGCCTCAGAACTCCCCTCCCCTCAGGAGGGTCAATGCTGATTGAGGCTACGCAAGCGCTGGTGGCGGTTGATGTGAACACGCAAGGCAACTTCTCCAAGGGCGCTGCGATGACCGCAAATATCGAGGCCTGCCGGGAGTTGCCCCGCCAACTCCGGCTCCGCGGGCTCGGCGGGCAGATTGTCGTTGATTTTGCGCCACTTAAGAAGGCTCATCGCAAGCAGGTCGAAGAGAGCCTCAGAGCGGCGTTTCGGAGCTGCGCTGTGGAGACGAGCCTGGCTGGTTGGACTCCGCTGGGGAATTTCGAGCTCCAGCGGAAGCGGGAAAGACGTCCTTTTTCCGACCATGCTCTCTAGCCAGTTCTCGATCGCGATTTGTCATGCGATCGGAGGCCCACCGCCTCAGATAGCTCAGACCGATCCGAGAGCTCAGGGCCAATAGAAGTGGATCGAGAACCCCATATCTCTGAACCCGGAACAAGAAGCGCCGCAACCGGCTGTCTTGCTTCAAGATCCACTTTTGGGCTGGCCCCGGATGGTGCGGTGGTATCCCGCTCAGCTGATAACCCTTATCCGTCAACAGGTTACCAAGCTTGCCTTCGATCAAAGCTGTCATCTTTGGACCCTGTCGCCGCCGCCACTGCTCGATCAGTTTGACATCCGGTTGCTTGTATCCGCTGGTCTCCGAATACCCCAAGAGCCCTGAGTCATAGGGGAGCGAGATGAACTCGGCAATCCGCGACAACTCGACCTCTGGCGCGCGGATGAGCTCTTCATATCGCAGCTCGGCAATACGGTCTTGAGGGATCTCTAAAGCCACACGATCCCAGGCTTTTTCCGTTTGAATCCAATGGTCTACGCCATAGTACTCATTGCCAGCAAAGCCCAGGCGGAGGCTGGATTTGGCGACGTCTCTGGGGTCGCGGAGGAGGTGGATGATCGGGGACTGGGGGAAGATCTGCTGGGCGAGGTCGATATGGCGGTGGAGCGTGAGAACCAGGCGGCCTTCGGCGCGCGCTTGAAGCTGGCTCAACAAATCCGCAACAAACGCCCGGCCCGGGAGGTCCAAATTCAGCGTGAGATCGGGGTCCAAGCCGAGGTGGTTCTGACGCAACGCCTCACGGTCGACCACCCAGTTCCCATCCCCGAGAACCCTAATGAAATCAAACAGATAGTCGTTCTCCCCCGGGCAATGAAGCGCGGGATGACCAGCCAGCATCAGCCGGAAAACCGTGGTGCCCGAACGCAATGCACCAAAGAGGATGATCGGGTCTTGCAAGTCCATCTCCTGCCGATCGTGGGGCCTTTCTATAGAGCCCAAATCACGGCGAAAAGATGAATTTCACCCCAGGAATGGCTGGGGTGCGGCAATGCGGAGAACCGCTCCCCCTCGGCAAATTCCCTCGAAAACAGGGAGCATTTTTCGATAACTCTTGCGTAGTTCTTTCGTAACTCATCCGGTCAGGCCGGTTTGCCCGCCGGAGATCACGACAGGCGCGTCAATCGACATGCTTCTGGAAGTTGAGCTCCTTGGCGCTCGACTTGCTGGCGGCATGGCGGCCGATCCCGCGCTTGAGGTCCATCGGGTTGGCGCCTGCCGCGTTTGGCAGTTCGACCATCAGGTCCTGGATCTCGAAATTGCCGAGCCCGCCTGCGGCTTGGTCGAGGGCGTCGTCGGCGAGGGTCTCGGGCGTCTTCTGATCGGTCATTTGGATCTCCGTTTCTGATCTGAGCGGAGATTAGGCGGACCGCGCCCGCGCGTCTGTTACGATCGTCACACCCCGCTTCAGGCCCAGGCGAGCGCGGTGCCGAGGAGGATGAGCGCACCGCCCGCGATCTCCTGCATCGAGAAGCTCTCGCCAAACAGCCAATAGGAGGCGGCGGCGATGATCAGGACTTCTAGGACGAGGATGGCGACATAGATAAAGCCCAGACGCTCGGTCTTCAGCGCCTCGATCTCCATGAAAATGCCGAGCATCAT
>JBCDAS010000060.1:0-16224 GCA_039185235.1 Pseudomonadota bacterium | reverse complement strand
TCGCTTACACGGGACGCGCGAGAAGGACAAGTCAAGGAGGGGCCGGGGGCATCCAGCGTGGCCCCTGCGGGACCACGACTGCCCGCCCACCCGGCCAGAGGGCGCTTTTGCTTCTAGCTGCGCTTTGCTTTTTCGGCCGCTTTTATCTCGGTCCAGAGGGCGTCCATTTCAGCCAGGCTGGCCTGATCAGGGGACCGATTGGTCTCGGCGAGGCGGCGCTCGATCTCGCGGAAGCGGCGCTCGAATTTCGCATTGGTTGAGCGGAGGGCTGCTTCCGGGTCGACTTTGAGATGGCGGGCCAGATTGGTGAGAACAAAGAGGAGGTCGCCATATTCATCTTCGATCCGCTCGGGATCGCCACCGATCTCATCGACCAATTCCTGGGTTTCTTCGGTCAGCTTGGCCAAGACATCTTGCGGGTTTGACCAGTCGAAACCGACGCTCGCCGCCCGTTTTGTGAGTTTCAGCGCCCGGGTGAGGCCCGAAAGGCTCGACGGGACGCCGTCTAAGACGCTGTCACGGGTCTCGCCATTTGCGGCGCGTTCGGCGGCTTTGATCGCCTCCCAGTCGACATCCTCGGGGGCTGCTTTGGGCCCGCCGGGCTCAGTGCCGAACACATGGGGGTGGCGGCGGAGCATCTTGTCGGAGATGCTTTGGATCACGTCTTGGAAGGTGAAGCTGCCTTCCTCCTCGGCGATCTGGGCATGATAGACAGTTTGCAGCAAGAGATCGCCAAGCTCATCGCAGAGTGCCGCCCGGTCGCCTTTTTGGATCGCGTCCGCAACCTCACAGGCTTCTTCGATCGTATAGGGCGCGATCGAGGCGAAGTCTTGCTTTTGGTCCCAAGGGCAGCCATCGGGCGCGCGGAGCCGGGCCATGATCTCGAGCAGGCGATCAAGACCCGCATCTCGGTCAAAAACCAGAGCATCGGAGGCGGGCCGATCAATTGGGCGCGTGGTCATCGGATCCTCTCCATACGTTCAGCCTCGCTATAGCCGAGGAGGCCGAGGCCTTCCCAGCCTGCGACCTTGAGAAGGTTGAACCACCAGGACAGTGCCTCGCGGTTCATGATGAAGATCGTGCCGATCCAGTGGTCATAGATCTGGCCCCTTGCGGCAACGAGCGCCACATCCGGATGGCCGAAGAAGGCGCTGAGCTGATAGGCGCGGTAGAGGTGGAACGGGTCCGTGACAAGGGCAATGGTTTTCGCGCCGGATTGCTGGGCGATTGCCAAGGAGAATAGCAGGTTCTGGAAGGTCGAGATGGCCCGGCCCTCGACCAAGAGCCGGTCAGGATCAGCACCGTATGAGATCGCCAATTGGCGCATCTTCTCCCCCTGGGGTATCCAGCGATTGCGATTGCCATAGCCACCCGAAAAGATCAAAAGCTCCGCTTTGCCTGCGGCTAAGAGACGGACGCCGCTGGCCACGCGTCGCCGCGAGGAGAACGAGAGAACACCATCAGGTGCCGTCCCACCTCCCAGTACAATTGCAGCATCGACCGGGATGGAGATAGAGGCGCTCTCGCCATGGAGCGCGCGCATTTGGCTCGAGGTGACAATCACAGCAATAAAGGTTGCGACATGGGTCAAGAGCCCCAAGCCGATCAGAACCAGCATGAATCGTAGCGTTCCCGAGACTCTATTCATCGGCCAAAAAAGAGATGCTATTCAGCAACGAACAAGAGTTCGGAGTAATCGCCGTAATTGCCGAGTTCCTTGGCAATTGCTTGGACGGCATCGATGCTGAAATCCATAAGCGCATTTGATTTTCTCAGATCGGCAAAGCGCTGATAGGGGGCGGTCTCAAGGGCCGAGTAAAATCTTTCAAGCCCTCCGGAGCGCTGCAGGCCATAGGGCCAAAACTCGGTTACGAGTGGGGCTCCTGCTGCAACTAGGTTGCTTGCGCCATCGAGGATGTGGCCTTCGAAGCCCTGTGTGTCCATGAAGATGACCGCGTCGTCCGCGCTCTTCTTGTCCCAGAAGGTATCGAGGACCTCTGTCGGTACAAGAATCGTCCTCCGGCCTGCTTCTTCGAAATTCCCCTCCTCCTCCGTCATGCGAACACGATGGTCGCCGAAGTTACTCGACGAAAGCTCGAACTCAACCGCGTCTTCAGCTTGGCTTGAAAGGGCACAGTTTATCAGCTCCATATCTTCTTCCATCCCGTTCAAGAGGACGTTGATCTTTAGCGTCGCGAAGTTGGTAGGATCCGGCTCAAAGGCAATGCACCTGGCCGCATAACCTTTGCGAACCGCATAGATTCCGATCGTGCCGATGTTCGCGCCAACATCGTAGAGAATTGGGGGGGTCTTAAACTGAAGTGTTGCAAAAACAGCGTCGACGAGATGCGAATCGTACGCTCTTTTTTCAATAAAGACATGTCGGCCTATGGCTCTGTCCCTAGGGTGGACCGCAAAAATCAATCCATCAGCTGTCTCGGAAATCGCGAGTAGGTTTTGAGGCAGCGTGTTGAAATCAATTCGTCTTCCAAGCTTGCTGGATCTAAATCTCCTTAGGCGCTCGACAATAGACTGCTTAATTGTGTCTTTCAGAGATTTGGTTGAAGCTTTTTGCATGCTCAAACCTTTTCAGAGTGGATGTCACGAGTGTTAATCTAATACCACTTTATTCATTCCCACTCGATCGTGCCGGGGGGTTTTGAGGTGATGTCGTAGGTTACACGATTGATGCCTCGGACTTCGTTGATGATCCGGTTTGCGGTCTGGCCCAGGAAGTCGTGGCTGAATGGGTAGTAGTCTGCCGTCATGCCATCGACCGAGGTCACCGCGCGCAAGGCACAGGCATAGTCGTAGGTTCGATCATCGCCCATCACGCCGACGGTGCGCACGGGTAACAGGACCGCAAATGCCTGCCAAATCTCGTCATAGAGGCCAGCCTGGCGGATCTCGTCGAGATAGATCACATCGGCCTGGCGCAGGATATCCAGCTTTTCGGCGGTGATCTCGCCGGGGCAGCGGATGGCGAGCCCTGGGCCTGGGAAGGGGTGGCGGCCAATGAAGGCCTCGGGCAGGCCAAGCTCGCGGCCAAGGGCGCGGACCTCGTCCTTGAAGAGCTCGCGCAGCGGCTCCACCAGATCCATATTCATCCGCTCAGGCAGACCGCCCACATTGTGGTGGGATTTGATGGTCACCGAAGGCCCGCCGGAGAAGCTGACACTCTCGATCACATCCGGGTAGAGTGTGCCCTGGGCCAGGAACTTCGCCCCGCCGATGCTGTTGGCGTGTTTCTCGAAGACATCGATGAAGAGCTTGCCGATGGTTTTGCGCTTTTGCTCCGGGTCGGAGACGCCGGCGAGCTCACCCAGAAACAACTCGGTTTCATCGGCGTGGATCAGGGGGATGTTATAGTGGTCGCGAAAGAGGCTGACGACCTGATCGGCCTCGCCCGCGCGCATCATTCCGGTATCGACGAAGACGCAGGTAAGCTGGTCGCCGATCGCCTCGTGGATCAGGACAGCAGCGACGGAACTGTCGACCCCGCCAGAGAGGCCGCAAATGACTTTCTCCTGACCGACTTGCTCGCGGATCTCACGAATTGCCTCATCGCGATAGGCGGCCATGGTCCAATCGCCCTTCATGCCCGCAACGCCATGGGTGAAGTTGCGCAACATTTGCGCGCCTTCGGGCGTGTGATGGACCTCTGGGTGGAACATCAGGCCGTAGAAGTTGCGGGACGGGTCCGCCAACACCGCACAAGGGGCATTCGGCGTGGCACCCTGCACGCTGAACCCCGGTGGCAGATCGGTGACCCGGTCGCCATGGGACATCCATACTTCATAGCGGCTGCCCTCGATCCCGGTCATCAGCTCTGAGGGGGCGGACATCTCGACGGTGGCGCGGCCAAATTCGCGGTGATGGCCGCCCTCGGCCTTGCCGCCGAGTTGGTGCACCATGACCATTTGGCCATAGCAGATGCCAAGCACTGGGACGCCAAGCTCGAAGACCTCGGGGGCTGTGCGTGGGCTGCCTTCATCCTCGACGCTTGCGGGTCCACCCGAGAGAATCACGGCCTTTGGTTTCAGCGCCTCCAACAGCGCTGCATCGACGGATTGGAACGGATGGATCTCGCAATAAATGCTGCTCTCGCGCAGGCGCCGGGCGATCAATTGGGTCACCTGGCTGCCGAAATCGACGATCAGGCAGATCTCGTGTTGAGGGGTGGTCATGAGGGGCGCTCTCCGAACATCTGGCCCTTCTATAGGAGGGGGCGTGGCGCCTGTCTACGACATGCGGATGTCGCATTGGGACGCGGGAGGGGCGAAATCTTCCCCGACGCTTCTGACGCCAGCCGCTACACGCAAGAGAGTGATCCAAATGTTCGGAACGGAGCGGACCATGAACGAAGTGGCTGATGCAGGCGGCGGACGGCGCAGAGCACGCGGTGGCGGCGGAGCGGCGCGGCGCGCAGAACGCACTGCTGTGAAAGTCGAGGCTGCCAAGTTCATCGAGCGCAATATCCCAAACTTTGAGATCCTGACCGAAGAGGCGATGGAGATCATCGAGGCGAATGCGGAGCAGGTGCTGGAAGAAATCGGCATCAACTTCGTCGAGACCCCAGCAGGTCTTGAGCGCTGGCGCGAAGCGGGTGCTGATGTTGATGGCGAGCGGGTGCGGATTCCGAAGGGCCTCGCCCGAAAGCTGTGCTCAACGGCACCGTCAAAATTCACACAAGTTGCCCGCAATCCAGAGCGAAATGTCGAGATTGGCGGCAAGAACATGGTCATGGCCCCAGTCTATGGCCCGCCCTTCTACCGCGATTTGGAGGGGGGTCGACGCTATGCCACTATGGAGAACTTCCAGACCTTGGTGAAGCTTGGCTATATGTCGAAATGGCTCCACCACTCGGGCGGTACGGTCTGCGAGCCGACCGATATTGCGGTGAACAAGCGTCACTTCGATATGCTCTACGCCCATATGAGCCTGAGCGATAAGCCCTTCATGGCCTCGGTCACCGCGCCAGAGAGGGCCGCCGATTCGGTTGAGATGTGCCGAATTCTGTTCGGTGGGACCTTGCCCGACGACCCAGCGACGACGTCGCTGATCAACATCAACTCGCCCTTGACCTTTGACGGGATCATGATGGGGGCGATGGAGGAGCTGGCGGCAGCAGGTCAAGCCTGCATCGTGTCTCCGTTCATCGTTGGAGGTGCGATGGCGCCGGTCTCGGTTGCAGGTACTTTGACCCAGGTGCTGGCGGAGATCCTGGCAGGCGTTGCCTATAACCAGCTGATCAAACCAGGCGCGCCGGTGATCGCGGGGGCATTCGTGACCTCGATCGACATGAACTCTGGTGCGCCGACCATGGGAACGCCAGAGGCCAGTCAGATCCTCTATGGAGCGGGTCAGCTGGTGCGTCGGCTTGGACTGCCCTACCGGTCGGGTGGCTCGCTTTGCACTTCGAAACTTCCGGATGCGCAAGCGGCATATGAAACCGCGAACACCCTGAATGCGGCGCTGTTGGGTGGGGTGAACTTCATGCTCCACTCCTGCGGATGGCTCGAGGGTGGGCTCGTGTCCTGCCCCGAGAAGTTCATTATGGACGCAGATCAACTCGGCGTTCTGCACAAAATAGCCGAAGGTGTCACTGTGGATGACAACGCCCAGGCGATGGATGCGATCCGCGAGGTCGGACCGAGCGGGCACTATCTCGGCTGCGCGCATACCCAGGCCAATTTCCAAAACGCGTTCTGGCGGTCCAATGTGATGGACTATAAGCCCTTCGAGACCTGGAGCGAGGAGGGCGGGCGCGACAGTTTCACGCTCGCCAATGCCAAAATGCGCCGCATGCTAAGTGAGTATCAGGCTCCGGCGTTGGATCCGGCGATCAACGAGGAGTTGAAAGCCTATATTGCGCAACGCAAGGATTCGATGCCTGACGCGTTCACCTGAGCAGCTTCGGCAAGGAGCGCTGAGAGCACTTGAACATGATGCGCGGGGCGGTAACTCGGCGATTTTGCGCGCCGCGCCATCTCACATTTTGCCTCGGCTTCGGTGAGCCGGGCGAGAATTGCTTTGGCAGAGCCATCCTGAAAGCCTGGGAGTGCTGCACGCAAATCCCGCTTGCGGCGGTAAAGACGTGCCCCCGTTTTGGCTGTCCGGATCAAAAGGCGAGGCCGCATCAGGGTCTCGGTCACTGTGGGGTCTGTTGCTAGATCAAACATCAAAGCACCTCCGTTCGGTTCAAGCAGTCTGTCGGGTGGGGGAGGCGCGTTGCGCCCGGGGTTCGGCGATCGTGCGCGACCGGGAACATTAGCGAACTGAAAACCATTCCTAACAAATCCTAAACAACGAGCTTTTTCAGGATCTTAAGAAGCTGTTTAGAACTGAAAGATAATTACAGTTTTATATAAAATTGACCTCACAGAAGGTGGTGGGCCGTGGCGAAAATGGAAAGTGTACTTGAGACCTGCAAACAGCGTGCTGAAGTTGTGTTCCCGCAGGAAAATGGTGTGTGTTCGCGTCAAGATGCAGCTTTGTATCTGGCGCATACCGGCGAAGGGGTAAGCTTGCGCTCCTTGGCCGAGGCGTCGGGGACACATCCCTCGACCGTAATGCGTGCTGTGCGTCGGGTGGAGGACAAGCGGGACGATCCGCTGGTCGACCGTCTGCTCGAAGACTTGGAAGGCGTGTTGCCCGAGAGCACGTCCAAGCCGCAAGTGCGGTCTTTGGACGATCCGTCGCTCTTAAAGGACGCGAAGCGATTCCTCCGTCGGTTGTGTGAGCCGGGATCCTTCCTGCTGATCGCACCGGGGGCGGAGAAGGCGGGGATCTTTTGTTCAGCGAATGAGCACCGCAAGCCGATCGCAATGATGGAGGTCTCTTTGGCGGTTGAGTTTGTCCGCCATGATTGGATCCGCTCGACCAAGCGTGGGACGGCATCTGTGACCTATCGGGTGACCGATGCGGGCCGTCAGCATCTACGCCGGGCATTGGCCGAAGAGGTCCAAGGCCGCACGCCTTTGGGATTTGCCGATGCGCAAACACCGTTCCAGGCGCAGCACCGGCTGGAGGGTGAGCGGGTCTTCATGAACCAAAGCTCGGGCGCGCAGGAGACGATCCGGGTCAACTTGGCGGAATCGCCGCTGGGCTGGCTTTCGAGACGCAAGGGACCCGATGGTCAGCCCTTCCTCACCGCCGATGAAGTGGAGGCGGGTGAGCGGCTCTGCTCGGATTTTGAATTGGCCAATCTCGGGCCTCAGATCGGGCAAGACTGGCGGAAGTTTCTGACCCCGGGCGATCGGTTCTCAGGCACCCCGCGGGCGCCCGAGCCTGGCGATGGCGCTCTCATGGCGCGGGACCGGGTATCCAAGGCGCTTGGCTCGCTCGGAATGGGCTTGGCGGATATCGCCTTCAGGGTCTGCTGCTTTCATGAAGGACTGGAGGCTTGTGAGCGCCGGATGGGATGGTCAGCGCGCTCGGGTAAGGTGGTGCTCAAGATCGCTCTGCAACGACTGGCAGATCACTATGGCATTGTTCGGATCAAAATCTGAGCGGAACTGGGATGAATGCGGCCCAAGCCGCTACCGCGGCAGATCGGGCGAGGCGCCCGATCCCTGTGGGCAAGCCCACAGAGGGCCGCCCGGCGCCGAGCCCAACACTTTGCGCCTTGTCGTGCGCCGAAGGCGCGCGTCGGGGGCCTCCGAAGGTCCGGCTTGTCCGGACCGCCGGAGGTCGCATTTTGAGACGCTCTCTAACAGCTAGCGCAACGGCCGGCTCGGGACCCAGCAGTAGCCATTGGGATCAAGGATGTAGGCCTCCCGCAAACCATGGGGTTTGTCCGTCGGAACCTGAAGGATATGACCGCCTAAGGTTTCTGCCCGCTTGACCGCATCCTCTGGATCGGTTTCGTAGAGCCGGATCTCCAGTCCTCCGCCCCTGGGGCCTGCTTCGGGCACAAGCGATGGCAGTGGGTTCGAATGGTAGGTGTGATCGGGATGGACTTGGAACACCTGTTCACCATAGGCCATGAATGCGAAGTCCCGATCGGCTCGGAGCGTGCGCATCCCGAAGACTTCTGCCAAGAAAGCGACTTCCGTTAAAACGTCCCTGACCAGAAGGTTGAGACCGAGGCCGCGGAGGGCACGCCCCATATCTGGGGCCTCCATTCCGCCTAGCGCGTCGAGATCATCGGCCATCTTAGAACCATCTCGCTTGCCCGCTGGAGCGGTCAGAGACATCGCTTGTCATCCGCGCATTCCAGGGGTAAGGGCGCAAGCCTGCATCCAATTCAGATAGACCTGCTGGGCGGTGGCGTTGAACTGGTCCATTTCGGCCCTGCATGCCTCTCGCAAACGTTCAACACCGGCCTGGCCGAAGACTTTCTCCAGGGCGCCGGCATAGGCTGGAATGCCCGACCAATTGTCGACGGTATCGGCCTCGACTTCCATATGGAATTGCATCGAGAAGGCCCTTGGCCCCCAACTCATCGCCTGAACCGCGCAATCGGGCGAGGTGGCCAGCACGGTCGCCCCTTTAGGCACGCTTGTGACCTCGGCGCTGTGCCATTGAAGAGACGTGAGCGGAAAGGCAACGCCCTCGAAAAAGGGGCTGTCTTTGCCTTCATCAGTCGCAAAGACATCCATGACTCCGATCTCTGCTTTGCCCGGACCGCAGTCCCCGCCCAGTGCGCAGGCGAGCAATTGATGCCCCAGGCAAAGCCCCAAAAACGGCATTCCGCGTTCAGCCACAGCCTCTTTGATCAGGGCTTTCTCGCCCGCCAGCCAGGGATGTTCGTCCTCTTGCCACGTATCCATTGGACCGCCCATGACCCAAAGCGCGTCGAAGCCGTCGAGCGGAGGCGGCGTCTCTCCCGCATCTAACTCAACTGGGGTCCACTCATGTCCATCCTCGGCGAGCAACTGCCGAAAATAGCCGGGATGCTCGCAATCGGCATGCTGGAAGACGAGAATTTTCATGAGTTTGGCTCCAAGGCAAGCGGCTGAGACCAACCTTATCTGGTGGCTCTGCCTGTTCAAGTCCTCATCCGCGTGATAATCCTCACAGGCGGAATTGGCGTGACGGGTTACTTCGGTCTTATGCAGACACGTAATGCAGATCAGGCCGCTGAGACACGTCTCCTCAAGGAGACGATCGAGGCGCTGCGGACCGCTCTGGAGGAGAAGACGGCCGAATTGAATGCGGGCGTCCAAGAGGCCTATGCCTCTGCCAATTCCGAAGTCGAGCAATTGCGCGAGGCGATCCGCGCGCAACGCCAGGCTCTCGAAGGGCTCAGCCAAGGCCGCGAGACTGCGGTCGCGGCCGAGCGGGTTAATGCCAACTCTGAGCTGGAAAACCTCAAAGACCTCGTTCGAGTCTTGCGGGGGGAGTTAGAGAAGCTCCGCCGGGACCATCAGGACGAGTTGGACGAACTGAAACAGAACCATCGGCTTGAGGTTTATCAGTATCGCGAAACGATCGAAGAGTTGCGCAAGCGTTTGGAGACTGGGGCCGATGCCTGAAGACGTCGTTACTGGGCAAGATGCCCGCCACTTGCAGTTGCTTTTGGACGTGTCCCGGCAAGTCGCGGCGATGGACACGCTGGATGCGGTCTTGGACAAGCTGGTGGCCGTCGCGGTGCAGGAAACCAATGCCGAGCGGGGCTCGCTCTTCTTGCGTGATGATCAGACGGGGGAGCTTTACTCGCGCGTCGCGCAGGGCGTTCGGACCCGCGAGATCCGCATGCTGGCCAATGAAGGGATTGCGGGCTCGGTCTACCGGTCCGGCCAGGGTGAGATCATCGAGGATGCTTACGAAGACCCGCGCTTCAACCCCAAGGTCGACGAGGATACCGGGTTTCGCACTCGCTCGCTCCTCTCCGTGCCGCTGAGGAACGCCAAGGGCCGGATCATCGGGGTCACACAAATCCTGAACAAGCGCGATGGCATGTTCACCGAGCATGACATGGCGATTGTCGATGGCGTGACGACGCAATGCGCGATCACGCTCGAATCGATCCAGATGGTCGAGCATATCGAGACCGTTCAGACCCGCGAGAAAGAGTTCCTGAACGTGGTCACGGACATGACCTCGGACCTGGATCTGACGCGCCTGTTGCGCAAAGTGATGAGTGAGGCGAGCCGGATGCTGGATGCCGAACGCTCGACCTTGTTCTTGAACGATGAGGCCACGGATGAGCTGTTCTCGCATGTGGGCGAGGGGCTGAGCTCGACCGAGATCCGGCTGCCGAACCATCTTGGGATTGCCGGCACGGTCTTTACCTCTGGCACATCGGTGAACATCCCGCATGCCTATGCGGATCTGAGGTTCAACCCCAGCTTTGACAAGCAAACGGGCTTTTTCACGCGCTCGATCCTCTGCGTCCCGGTCGTCAACAAGCAGGGTAAAGTGATTGGTGTCACCCAGGTGCTGAACAAACGCGGTGGGCCATTCACGGATGAGGATGAGAGCCGGTTGCGTGCTTTCACAGCGCAGATCTCCATCGGGCTCGAGAATGCAAAGCTGTTCGACGACGTGCAGTCGATGAAGAATTACAATGAGTCGATGCTGGAGTCGATGTCGAACGGGGTCATCACCTTCGACCAGAATTGCGCCACGAAGACCTGTAACGCGGCCAGCTTGCGCATCCTCAAAGCCAGCGAGACCGACATCATCGGTCATCCGGTCGAAGACCTCTTCGCCGAAAGCGCGCCTTGGTTGGTTGAGCGGATCCACCGGGTCGAGGAGACGCGGACGAACGAGACCGCGATGGATCTGGAGCTGCATCTGCCCAAGGGCACGGTATCAGCCAATGTCACCGTGCTGCCGCTGACCTCGGGCGAGGGGGTGTCGCTGGGGACGCTCTTGATCCTCGAGGATATCAGCTCGGAGAAGCGGGTGAAGTCGACCATGTCGCGCTACATGGATCCGGAACTGGCCGATCGGCTTTTGGCGGAAGGTGGTCAGGAGGAACTGCTGGGTGGATTGGACACGACGGCCACGGTGCTGTTCTCGGATATCCGCAGCTTTACCTCGATCACCGAGAAGCTGGGCGCTCAAGGCACGGTCGCCCTGCTGAATGAGTATTTTGAGCGGATGGTCGATTGCATCTCGGATGAGGGCGGCATTCTCGACAAGTTCATCGGTGACGCGATCATGGCGGCCTTTGGCGTTCCGGTAACGCGTGGCGAGGACGAAGACCGCGCGATGCGGGCTGCGATCGAGATGCATCGTAAGCTCAATGCCTGGAACGCGGAGCGGGCGGAGAAAGGGCAGCTTACGCTGGACATGGGGATCGGGATCAACACCGACCGGATCGTCGCCGGAAACATCGGCTCGCCGAAGCGGATGGATTACACGATGATCGGGGATGGGGTGAACCTCTCGGCCCGGCTCGAGAGTGCCTGCAAACAGTATCACACAAGGCTGCTCCTCTCGGAGTTCACCAAAGAGCGCTTGCGCGGGATCTATCGGACGCGGGAGATCGACAGAGTTGTCGTCAAAGGCAAAACCGAGCCGGTGGCAATCCATGAGGCGCTCGATTTCCATACGGCGAAGAGCTTCCCAAACATGTCCGATGTAATCGGCAGCTTCACCGAAGGTGTGAAGCTCTATCGCGCGCAAGACTGGGACCGGGCGATCCAAGCCTTTGACAAGGCGCTGCTTGCGAACCCTCAGGACCACCTCTCGCATATGTACATCGAACGATGCCGGACCCTGAAAGCAACCCCTCCCGGCGAGGACTGGAACGGTGTTTGGGTGCTGAGTGAAAAGTAAAGCTCAACCTCGGTAATAGCGGATCATGCACCAGATGCCCATGGCGGGACCGAGTGACAGGATCGCGAGGACGGTTGGCCAGCCCCAGGCCTCGGCCAGGACGGGCATGGTTTGCACCGTTACAGCGGTGAGCAGGAACCCAAACGCGTTTTGGATTGTCAGGAGCGAGCCTGCACGCTCGGGCGGGGCATTGTCGGCCACGAGTGTCGAATACTGTGCGCTGTCGGGGATGATCAAGATCCCCCAGAGGATCAAGATCCCCATCATCAGCCAAGCAGGACCCCCAAAGGCGAGTGCTGCCAGCAGGGCAGCCCCGCCAGAGCCGATCAGGCAGATCATCGCGATCCGGTCGCAGCCGTAGCGGTCGCCCCAGAGGCCTGCGGGAACGCATGCGATGCCGCCCAGGGCGATTGCGAGGAAAGCTGTGAGTTTGGCGAGGTCCTGGGCGTCTGCAAACCCGCCTTGGGCGAAGCTTACACTCGCGATCACGCCGACCCAGGCCCAGAACGCGTAGAGCTCCCACATATGGCCAAGATAGCCGAGGATCGCGAGGCGGATCTTGCGATTGGTCCAGGCGAGGCTCACAGCGGCGAGGTCGAGCTTTGGCGCTTTGGCGTGATGCGGGCCGAGGCCAATGCTGAGGATCCCCAGCGCACCGGTAAGCGCAATGCAGGTGGTCGACCAAATGGTCATCCGCCAATCAGCCCCGCCGAAAAGCGCTATCAAATGCGGAGAAGCGGAGCCCAGCGTTAGCGCGCCTACCAGGCTGCCCACCAGAAGCGCTCGGTCTGACTTCCCCCACCCGACGGCGATCTTCATGCCAACCGGATAGACGCCCGCCATCGCGGCCCCTGTGATCGCACGCAGCGCCATGGCCTCGGCCCCGCCTAGAGGCGCGACCAAAAGCCCGGCATTGGCGATCGCGGCAATCACGGCGGAGACCGCAAAGACCCGTCGTGGATCATAGCGGTCTGCGAGGCCAAGAAAGGCATAGAAGAACGCGCCGCTGGCAAAACCGAGCTGCACGGCAGTCGACAACCAGGCGAGGCGGGCAGGGGAGAGTCCGGCTTCCCGCCCCATCTCGCCCAATACGGCGGCCGACGAGAACCAGAGAGACAGCACGCCGATCTGTGTGACGATCAGAACGCTGATCGAGAACGCTTTTGATTTGCCTGACATGGCTGCTCCCGGATAGAGGACATCGCGTATCATAGAACCGGAGCGCCGCCCATGACCGACATACCCGATCAAGATCACCGTTCCGTGGTGCGTCGCCAGGGGCTGCCAGGTTCCGTCTCAACGCCTGTTGTGAACCCGATTTGCCCCTCGGTGGTCTTTGCCTCGCCCGATGCCGATACGCTCGATGCGCAGTATGAGGGCAGGGCGCAGGGGTTCACTTATGCCCGCGAAGGCCATCCGAATTGGAGCGCCCTGGCGGCGAAACTCGATTGGTTGGAGGGGGCTGAGGGCGGCCTTGTTACAGGATCGGGAATGGCTGCGGTCGGTGCGATGTTCCAGGCCGTGGTGCAAGCCGGGGACCATGTGGTGGCGGGTGATCAGCTCTATGGCCGGTCTTTGCGGATGTTGAATGAGGAACTGCCTCGCTGGGGCGCGACGGTCAGCTTCGCCGACCCGACAGACGGCGCGGCGATTGCTGCGGCGATCCGGCCTGAGACAAAGCTGGTTTTGGTTGAGGTTGTCTCGAATCCCACGCTAAGGGTTGCAGATATGGAGGCGATTGCGAGGGTCTGCCGGGAGCAGGGAGTTCTGCTGGCCGTCGACAACACGTTCACCACGCCGCGCCTCTATCGGCCGTTCGACCATGGCGCGGATATCGTGATCCACTCTGTCACCAAGATGCTGGCTGGGCATTCGGACGTCACGCTTGGCTATATCGCGGCGAAAGACCCTGATCTCCGCCAGCGCATGCGCGATGTGGTGATCACCTGGGGCATGACGCCGAGCCCGTTCGATTGCTGGCTGGCAGAGCGGGGGCTGAACACCTTTGATCTGCGCTTTGATCGTGCGCAGATGAATGCAGAGGCCCTGGCAGCTCATATCTCGGGCCTGGAGAATGTCGACAGCGTTCTTTACCCGACCCGACCGGATCACCCAGACCACAACCGCGCGGTCGGTTTGTTGAGCGGTGGTGGCACGATGGTCAGCTTCCGCCTCAAAGGCGGGCGCGACGAGGTCAACCGGTTTGTCCGGGCTGCGGAGCATTTGCCGTTTGCGCCGACGCTGGGCGATGTGGCGACGACCTTGAGCCATCCGGCTTCCAGCTCCCATCGCATCCTGAGCGAAAAGGCCCGCGCTGCGATTGGTATCACCGAGGGCTTCATTCGCGTGTCCGTCGGTGTGGAGGATATCGCCCTCCTAACCCGCGAATTCGAGAAAGCGATCGGAGCGGCTGCATGAGAAACCCTGGATATGACAACTGCCGCGCCAAAATCCGTGCTTTGACGGAAGGCGAGACGGATGAGGTGGCGCTGATGGCGACCATTGCCTGTGAGCTCTTCCACCATTTCGACCGCTTTGATTGGGTTGGCTTTTACAGGGTTACACAGCCCCAATTGATGAAGATCGGTCCTTATCAAGGCGGCCATGGTTGCCTGGTGATCCCATTTGACCGCGGCGTTTGCGGCCATTGTGCAACGACGCGAGAAACCGTGATCGTGCCCGATGTCGATGCGTTTCCCGGCCATATCGCCTGTGCCAGTTCCACCAGATCAGAAATTGTTCTGCCCGTGTGGAAGAACGGCGCCCTGATCGCGGTTCTGGATATTGACAGCGACACGGCGGACAACTTTGACACGGATGATCAGGTCCAGCTTGAGGCGATGTTGGGAGAGGTCTTCGCCTAGGTCCACGCCAACTCTGATGGGCTTGAGAGAAGGGCGACGCTTGCGTTAGCGCGCGCGGTAATCGATGCAGTCGCGTCCTTCCCAATTCGTGAACCGCTCGGTCAGATCTTGCCGCACAAACAGGCCGAAGACTGTCTCGAAGCAGAAGCGTTCAGGGGGCAGATAGTCGAAGCGCGGATCGTTGTAGATCGCCTCAGCCCCGGCATTCTGGTAGCCCCAGAAAGCGGAATAGGCCGTCGGCTCGCCACGTAAATCTTTGATCTTAGCGTCAAAGAAGGGGATCGCGGCAATCGGCGCTTTGTTCAGGGCGTAGTCATAATCCCATTTCGTGTGCGCGATCAGTTTGCCGCGTGGCGGGCTGCGCGCGATGACCGGGTCGGCCTTGCCCAGAAAGTCGATAATCTCGAAACCGGGCAGCCAGTAGCTGATGCCAAGATCATGCAAGCCGATCCGGCCTTCCTCAGGGGTCACCGTCGCGCGGACCACCTGCATGAGGCGCACTTGCGAGATAACCCGCGCATCGCGCGCGGCCTTGGCTTGCAGACCGCTCGGCTCCACCATTGGTCCCAGGATCAGGAGGGTTGTGGCGATGCCAACGGGTATGCGACCGATCACAGCCGTTCCATGTCTGACCAGAATGAAGGTCAAAATCGGCATGAGGAGCAGCAGGAGACGCCCCGCGCGGAAATAATCACCGCCGAGATAGATCACCGAGAGGATCTGTGCCAAGGCCATGACCATAAAGAGCTTTTCGGGAACAGAGAGCCGTCTCCACATAAGCGCAATACCCAGCCAGAAGATCGGTACTGGCCCCGATTGCCTGGGTTGCATCAGATAATCGAGCCCATTGGCCAGGTTCTCAGCGGTCGATACGACCTTCAGATAGTAGGTATTGGGAACAAAATCGCCGTAGAACCAATACATCAGGCCGAAATAGCCGAGCGGGATCAGGGCAGCGGGGAGTGAGCCCAAAAGAAAACGCCAACGCTGGGCGCCAAGCTGGGCAAAACTCAACAGGAAGAACACGCCAACGATCGGAACTGAGTCTGGCCGAAACACGAACGACAGCGACAGCAGGTAGAGGATTTTCAAACGGCCCGGTACTGTCGGATGCTGCTCTCTTAGGAAAAGCGCGATTGCGATCGTCACGACCAGGGTTTGCGGCACATGCTCCCAGCCCGACCCACCATAGCGCAAGGCCGGGGTGCTGAGGCAAAGGATCAGCAGACAAACCACCATCTGGAACATCGTGTCTTGGCGGTTAGCGAGCCAGGCAGACATGGCAATCCACGCCAGGATTGAACCGCTCGCGACGATACGCACAGCGATGTAGAGGTCATCCGTCAGGCCCAAGGCGGGCGACAAGATGATCGGCCAAAAGAGCGAGGTATTCGCGGCCACAGCCTCGCCCGGATTGATATAGGGGACGCCATGCTCCCAAAAGACCCGGGCAACCCGCAGCACGATCATCTGATCGTCTCGCAGATGAAAGATTCCGTCAGCCCGAGTGGCGAAGTAAAGCGCGGGGCAGAGGACCAGCATCAATGCCGTCAGCGCCAGTAAGGTCAGCGTTCGACCGCGCGCATCCCCTTGCATATGTTTCGTTCCCGGCTTCCCTTTAGTGGGC
>JBCDAS010000059.1:0-16545 GCA_039185235.1 Pseudomonadota bacterium | reverse complement strand
GGCGATCAATCCGGGCTGACCCTGGTTGCCAATGATGATGTGATCGGCCCTTTCACCTGGCGTGAGATCCTCCGCGTCTCGGTCAAGAACCTCCCCGGGCGCAGGCGCGTCCTGGCGATCAGCCTGCGCAATCCCGAGATGTCGATGGAGCGTTTTCCCTCCAGCATCAATCGCTATCGCAAGTTTCTGGCCCATGAGGGCGATCTGATCCTGCCGCCCTCGCTGTTCGATGCGCCACTGGAACAGGTGGCCAAGGATCTCGACGAGATGCGCGCGCTCTTTGCCCCGCATGTGCGCTACTGATCACGTGAACGGCAGGAAATCGCGGGATCGGCGCTTGACCCCGCAGGTTTGAGAGGCCAATCACCGGGCGTCCGCGCCCGGAGGAAGATCAGATGACCACGACCCGCTTTGCGCCCTCTCCCACAGGGCGCCTGCATATTGGCAACTTGCGCACCGCAGTGATGAACTGGCTGATCAGCCAGAAAGCGGGCGGCACCTTCATCCTGCGCATCGATGACACCGATCAAGAGCGCTCGACCGAGGAATTCGCCGATGGGATCAGGCGCGATCTGGAATGGCTGGGCCTGACCTGGGACCGCGAAGAGAAGCAATCCGACCGGTTCGAGCGCTACTATGCGGCCGCTGACCGGCTGCGCGCCGAAGGGCGGCTTTATGATTGCTTCGAAACACCGTTGGAGCTGGATCTCAAACGCAAGTCTCAGCTCAACGCGGGCAAACCGCCGGTTTACGACCGCGCCGCGCTGAAGCTCTCGGAGGAGGAGCGGGCGAAACTGGCCGAGGCGCGCAAGCCCCACCAGCGCTTCCTGCTGAATCAAACCGAAGTTCGCTGGACCGACCTGATCCGTGGTGACCAGCGCATCGATGCCGCCTCGATCTCAGACCCTGTGCTGTTCCGTGCCGATGGGCAGTTGCTCTACACGCTGGCCTCGGTGGTCGATGATGGCGAGATGGGCGTGACACATGTGGTCCGCGGCGCCGACCATGTGACCAATACCGGCGCGCAAATCCAAATCTTCGAGGCGCTGGGCTATGAGCCACCAGCCTTCGCTCACCACTCGCTTTTGACCGGCGCGCAGGGGGAGGCTTTGTCCAAACGCCTCGGCACCTTGGCGCTTGGCGATCTGCGCGATCAGGGGATCGAACCCTTGGCCTTGGTCACCTTCATGGCCCGGCTCGGCGCTTCGATCCCGATCGAGCCGGTGACCGATATCCAAGAGATCATCGACAGCTTTGATCCCAGCCAATTCAACATGAGCCCGACGAAGTTCGATGCCGAGGAGCTGACGCTCCACTCGGCCAAGACCCTGCGCGCTCTGCCCTATGCGGATGTCAAAGACCGCCTGCCCGTCGACAGCCCCGCGTTTTGGACCGCGATCGGCCCGAATCTGGATACGATCCAGGATGCCGAAACCTGGTGGGAGCTCTGTCAAAACGGCGCAGAGCCTGTGATCGATGCCGAGGATGCCGATTTCGTCGCCGAGGCGATGGCAAACCTGCCCGCCCGCCCTTGGACGGACGAGACCTGGGGGGTTTGGACCAAGGCGATGAAAGACAGCTCTGGCCGCAAGGGACGGGCGCTTTTCCAACCTCTGCGCAAAGCGCTGACGGGCCAGTCACATGGGCCGGATATGGGCCTCTTGATGCCGCTCCTGCAAAAACCGTGATCCGCGCCGCGCTCCTGGCGGTGCTCATCGCAAGCCCCGGCCTTGCTCAGGAGCGCTCGGGCACCTTCGTCGGTGGGCGCACAACCGGGTCCGTCTCGATCATTCAGCAAGACGGCCAATGGTTCGTTCGGCTCGAGCCGGACTTCGTCCATGAAGGCGCGCCCGATCCTTGGGTCGCTCTGGGCCAAGACGGGTTTCGCCGGGACGCGCAATTGGGACCGCTTCGCGAAGATACCGGCGAGCAACTCTATCAGATCCCGGATCGGCTCGACCCGAGCGCGTTCAATCAAGTCTATATCTGGTGCCAGGAACACAGCACATCCCTGGGCCGGGCCTGGCTGAAACCATGACATTTAGAGCTATGAAAGAACTACGGAAAAACTACGCAAAAATTCTGTTGCATTTCTGCCCATCTGGGCTGGGTCTTGACAATCACAACCGTCCGGCGCATCAGAGGCGCATGAAACCCGCAACCTGCATCTGCCGGATCTGCATTAGCTGCTGACATAGCGTCTGCGGCGGTTTCTCTGTTTCTCTTCGAACCTCATCATGTTACCCGCCGCGGACCAACCGCGAGGACGCCTATGACGCTCAAGCTCTACAACACCCGCACCCGCGTGAAGGAAGACTTCGTGCCGATCGATCCGGCCAATGTGCGGATGTATGTCTGCGGTCCCACCGTCTATGACCGCGCCCATATCGGCAATGCGCGTCCGGTGGTCGTCTTCGATGTGCTGACCCGCCTCCTGCGCCATGTTTTTGGTTCTAAAGCAGTGACTTACGCGCGAAATTTCACAGATGTTGATGACAAGATCAACGACCGCAGCGCCGAGACAGGCCGCCCGATCCGCGACATCACCGACGAGACGATCGGCTGGTATCACGAGGATATGGATGCGCTGGGCGCAGCCCGTCCGGATGCCGAGCCGCGCTGCACCGAGTACATCCCCGAAATGATCGCGATGAGCGAGACCTTGATCGAAAAGGGCTTCGCCTATGTGGCCGAGGGCCATGTGCTCTTCTCCGTCGACAGTTATGACCGCTATGGCCAGCTCTCCCGCAGGTCGCTGGAAGACATGATCGCAGGCGCCCGGGTCGAAGTGGCGCCCTACAAGAAAAACCCAATGGATTTCGTGATTTGGAAGCCATCGACCCCCGAACAACCCGGCTGGGAGAGCCCCTGGGGACGGGGCCGTCCGGGCTGGCATATCGAGTGCTCGGCGATGGCCGATGAGATCCTTTGGAAGCGCCCGCAGGCGCGCGGAGACCTCTCCGCCGCCGCCCTCGCTTTGCCCCATCAATTCGACATCCACGGGGGCGGGATCGACCTGCAATTCCCCCATCACGAGAACGAGCTCGCGCAGAGCACCTGCGCCCATGGCACGGAGCGCTTGGCGAATTTCTGGATGCATAACGAGATGATCCGGGTCGAGGGACAGAAGATGTCCAAAAGCCTCGGCAACTTCTTCACTGTGCGTGATCTTTTGAACAAAGGGATCCCGGGCGAAGTGATCCGGATGGTGATGCTCTCAACCCACTATCGCTCGCCGCTTGACTGGACCCAGAAGCGGGTCGAGGAAGCTAAAGCGACCCTCGAGAAGTGGCGCAGACTCGGCGCCGCGGAGCCTGCGCCGGGAGAAGTTCCAGACACCGTTATCAGTGCGTTACTCGATGATCTTAATACACCGAAGGCGATCTCCGAGATGCACGCTCTCTCCAATTCGGGGGATGTCGAGGGGCTCCGGGCCGCCATGGCGCTGTTGAACCTTCGGGCACCTGATCTGGAGATCTTCGACCTTGCGGAGGCTGGCGAGAAGGAGATGATTGAAGAGCTGTTGGACGAACGCGACCAGGCGAAAAAATCCAAAGATTTCAATCGCGCGGATGAGATCCGAGATGGGTTTGCAGCAGCCGGTGTAATCGTAAAAGACACACCACAAGGGGCGGTTTGGGAACTGGGTCCTGAATTTGATCCGAGCAAGCTCAGAGCTCTGCGATGACCGAGCGCGTTTACCTCTTTGACACGACCTTGCGCGACGGTCAGCAGACCCAAGGGGTGGATTTCTCCGTTGCTGAAAAAGTGCGCATCACCAACGCTTTAGACGATCTCGGTCTAGACTATATCGAAGGCGGCTGGCCTGGCGCCAACCCCACGGATAGCGAGTTCTTCCGCCAGGCGCCTCAAACCCGCGCGAAGTTCCTCGCCTTTGGCATGACCAAACGGGCAGGGCGCTCGGCGGCGAATGACGATGTGCTGGCGGAGGTCGTGAATGCGGGCACTCAGACCGTTTGTCTTGTTGGAAAATCCCATGATTTCCATGTCGAACGCGCGCTCGGAATCACGTTGGAGGAGAACCGGGATAACATCCGTGAGAGCATCGCGCATCTGACAGCGCTGGGCCGCGAAGCGCTCTTCGATGCCGAGCATTTCTTCGATGGCTACAAAGCGAACCCGGACTATGCCCTCTCCTGCCTCGAAGCGGCGATGGAGGGCGGGGCGCGTTGGGTCGTGCTCTGCGACACCAATGGCGGGACCCTGCCGGGCGAGATCGGCGAGATCGTCTCGGAGGTCACCCAACGCATCCCCGGCAGCCATGTTGGCATCCACACCCATAACGACACCGAGAGCGCAGTGGCAGGCTCCCTGACCGCTGTCGAGGCCGGAGCGCGGCAGATCCAGGGCACGCTGAACGGGCTTGGGGAGCGCTGCGGCAATGCCAACCTCACCTCGCTGATCCCGACGCTGTTGCTGAAGCCCCGCTATGCGGGTTTCGAGACCGGGATATCGCGCGAGGCGCTGCCCAAGCTAAAGACGGCGAGCCTGATGCTCGATGAAATCCTGAACCGGGTGCCGAACAAACAGGCGGCCTATGTGGGTGCGGCGGCCTTTGCGCACAAGGCCGGCCTGCATGCCTCGGCGATCCTGAAAGATCCCACGACTTATGAGCATATCGCGCCGGAAGCCGTTGGGAATGAACGAATAATTCCGATGTCGAACCAGGCGGGGCGGTCGAATCTGCTGCGCCGTTTGGCCGAAGCTGGGATCGAGGTCGCCAAAGACGACCCGCGGCTCGGCACGCTCTTGCAACTGGTCAAAGAGCGCGAGGATCAAGGTTGGGCCTATGATCAGGCGGGGGCATCGTTTGATATCCTGGCCAGGCGGCATCTGGGCCTTCTGCCGAGCTTTTTTGAAGTTGATCGCTACCGCGTCTCGGTCGAGCGGCGGTTCAATGCCAAGGGTGAGCGGGTGACGGCGTCCGAAGCCGTGGTGGTCGTGCATCTGGATGGCGAGCGGGTGATCTCGGCTTCTGAGTCAATCGATCCCACGACCCGGGAAGATCAAGGACCGGTCAACGCCCTGGCCCGTGCGCTTCAGAAAGACCTCGGCCAATATCAGAAGCTGATTGCAGATCTGCGTTTGGTCGACTTTAAGGTGCGTATCATCGGGGATGGAACCGAAGCAGTTACCCGCGTGTTGCTGGACTCCAGCGATGACACCGGGGCGGTTTGGTCCAGCCTGGGGGTCTCAGCCAATATTGTCGATGCGAGTTTCCAAGCGCTCGAGGACGCTGTGATCACCAAGCTGATCCGCGCGGGCGCTCCTGCCTCCCGTGGCTGAACCGAAGCTCAGCCCGACAGAGCAGTTGGTCCGTGAAGGCGACCCGGACCTCTTCCTCGCAGCGCTTTTCACTGCGGAGCCGCTGCGAGGGAAGCTGATGACCCTCATTGCATTCGACATCGAGCTGGCGAAAGCGAGCCGCAGATCCGCCGACCCGATCATTAACTCTTTGCGCCTGCAGTGGTGGCGCGATGTGGTTGATGAGGCGACAATGGGAGATCCGCCGCGCGCTCATGATGTGGCCGGGCCTCTTGCTCGTCTGGTCCGCGAGGCGTCGCTCTCTGCGGAGCAGTTCGAGCCTTTGATGGCTGGTTATGAGCGGGAGGCTTCCGCACCCTTCGACGCCCATGGGTTCGACGCCTGGGCTGATCAGCGGTTTGGCGGCTTCCTTGCGCTGGCGGCGCGACTGGTCGCTGAAGATCACCCAGAAGTGATTTCCGCCATGGGGCGGGCCATGGCGCTGGATTTTGCTCTGCGCAATGCTCGCGCCATGGCTGGGGATGGGATCTACCTCTTGCCGCTTGCAGGGCTCGATCGGGCCTCGCTCGCGCGGGGTGAGACGACCGACACGATGCGGGAGATGATCGCAGCCCGGGCGGATCAGGCGCTCAAAGCTTTGCAAGCAGCTAGGCGTAGTCCTGTACCTGCCGCTTTGAAACCGATCCTCCGACTGGGCTGGCGTGCCCGATCGGGCTTAAAGCGCGCCAAGCGCCCCGATCTGGATCTGGCGCGAGACTTTCTTCAACCGCCCGGGTTTGCAGCCGCGCGGCTCCTCTCGCTTTCGCTCACAGGGCGTTGGTAACGTTCAGGTTTTCCGCAGCACATAGACGGTGCAACCCATGTCGTTGCCCGGAACGTGGTCGCCATATTCCTTGAACACCATCTCCGCGACCCAGCAATCACAGATCTCGCCCAGATGACGCTCCATCGTGCCGTCGCGGGCCGCCCAGTCGTTGATCGAGAAGGTGAAGAACCCGCCTGAGGGGATCATCCGCAGGATCTCATCCAGAACCGTAACCGGCAGGTAATCCGGTGTAATACAGCCGATTGCGGCGGCATGGGCGTAGGTGCCTTCGGGGATCTCGAACGGCTGGGACATGTCGCAGACTTGCAGACCGCGGTAGAGGCCCTCCTTCGCGCGGGCTTTGTCAAGCATCTCAGGTGACAGATCGAAGCCATCGATCGTCGTGAATCCCTGAGCCCGGAGGGCTACGCCCGACAGGCCCGTGCCGCAGGCGAGATCCATGATCGGTGCCGATTTGTCCTCGACATACTGTGCGAGTGCCTTCGAGCACCGGTCTGGCGTAATATAGCCGTTCGAGGTCACCTCATCTTCGTAACCATCTGACCAGCCCGCGTAGAACTTCTTCACCGCATCCGGGCCTTCGAGCCCATAGGCGCTTTGCAACCCGTTTGTGATCTTCTCGACTTCCCCCGGCATGGCTCCTCACGCAGTGGTTAACGATTCGGTTTCACCATACCACGTATCGATCGCTTGCAAGGCCCGGGTTGCATGAGCCTCCGCTCGGGCCTTTTTGCCTTTGCGGCCTTTGCGGAGATCCGCTTCCAAAGGCGGGAAGAGCCCGAAATTCACGTTCATAGGCTGGAACGTCGCGGCCTCCGCCCCACCGGTGATATGAGCGAGGAGCGCACCCATCGCGCTATGCGCAGGTGGCGCCGAGATCGGGCGGCCAAGGCGCTGCCAAGCTGCAAACCGGCCTGCGAGCATTCCCATAGCACCCGATTCCACATAACCCTCGACACCCGTGATCTGACCCGCAAATCGCAGGCGCGGCATAGCCCTTAGCCGCATCTGCTGGTCCAAAAGTCGCGGCGAGTTCAAAAACGTGTTCCGGTGGATGCCGCCCAGTCGCGCGAACCGCGCAGATTCGAGCCCCGGGATAAGGCCCAAAACCTCAGCCTGGGCGCCGTATTTCATCTTCGTCTGAAATCCCACGATGTTGTAGAGCGTGCCAAGCGCATTGTCGCGCCGAAGCTGGACAACCGCATGAGGTTTCACATCCGGTTGATGCGGATTGGTGAGCCCGACAGGCTTCATCGGCCCATAGCGCAGGGTCTCTGGCCCACGGGCGGCCATAACCTCAACCGGGAGGCAGCCTTCAAAATAGGGTGTGTCTTTCTCCCAAGCCTTGAAATCTGCCTGATCAGCCGCAAGCAACGCATTGATAAAACGAGTATATTCGGCCTCGGTCATGGGGCAGTTGAGATACGCTGTGCGCTCCGCCTCGGTCTCGCCCTTGTCATAGCGCGATTGAAACCAAGCCTTCGACATATCCACGCTATCGGCATAAACGATGGGTGCGATCGCATCAAAGAACGCCAGCGCATCCTCGTCGGTGATCTCGCGGATGGCAGACGCAAGGCTCTCTGATGTCAAAGGCCCAGTTGCGACGATCACATTGTCCCAGTCTTGTGGGGGTAGGCCTGTGATCTCTTCGCGTTCGATCGATATCAGCGGGTGGGAAGCGAGGATGCGGGTGACGGCCTGGCTAAAGGCTTCGCGATCCACTGCCAGCGCCCCGCCTGCGGGCACTGCGTGCTTTGCCGCCATCTCCATCAGGATCGAGCCACCTCGGCGCATTTCTTCGTGCAGCACGCCGACCGCATTGCTTGTGTGGTCGTCCGAACGGAAGGAGTTGGAACAGACCAGTTCCGCCAGTCCATCGGTCTGATGCGCAAAGGTTCCGCGCACAGGGCGCATCTCATGCAGGATAACAGGCACACCGAACCGCACGGCGGCCCAGGCCGCTTCTGCGCCAGCCATGCCGCCACCAATAACATGGATCGGTTTAACCTTGTTCATATGCCCGCACTTAATCTGCTGCGGGTAGGATCACAATGGCATGGTTTGCGGGGTGTGAACTCTGTCACAGAACCGATGGACCGACGCGGCTAGCTTGATTGGACTGTCTAGGACTTGGAGCTGAAGATGACCCTGAAGTCGATTGCAAGCGCACTCTTTGCCTTGGGACTTTGCCTCTGCATCGGGCAGGGGATCATCCTGGTGAAGTCGGTGGCCGTGATCGACGCGACGCTGATGTATGGGGCGCCTGAGCCACAAGACTTGGACAGTTTGTCCGAATTTGAGCCGATCTTGAAACTCTTTGGCTAATAAATTAGCAGACAGAGTTACGAAACATTGACTCAAAATGTCGAAAGTAAGAGATTGCTTGGCAGTCGCGTTGTGGAGTTGTCTAATGTCTGGTACGTCAATCGGGTACATTTTGTTGACCGTCGGGTTTGTGATGGTTTTGGGCGCAGGAAGCGTCATGTACAAAGCAATGGATCACCTCGATCCGTCGATCATCTCTCAGGATCCTGCCAACCGGTTCAATCTGGTGATTGAAGAGCCACAGGGGCTCTTCGCACGCAGGGACTGATCGCTTCGATAACGTTGATCACTTTGCTTGGGGCCAGTCGCTCCAAGGGAAGGGGCGTGTCTCAGTCGTGCCAGCCTGAAAGGCAGCCACGTCTTTGAGCCAAACGCCCAACGATGTCCCGAAATGAGCAAGTTGGTCATTCGCTTTGCCAAAGATCAGCATCGAGAGGAATTGCACGATTGCGATTACGTTCAGCAGTGATTGTGCGAGCCCAATAGCGATTATGAAGAAGAGCATATAAAGTCCCCGAAACCATACAGCTTTTCGGTTGTGAGGGACGGGCTCAGCAGTCTGTGCCTGAGTGGTCATGTGAGTGGCTATCCTTTGTTTTTGGTCCCATCCAGGTGAGATCGCCAAGCCTCAGTTTCAAGATCAGACAGGTTCTAGCCCCTTTGCAGCCTCCGTGATAAGCCATGCTTATGAAGCTCACCCTCCGTCAGTTGGAGTATCTGGTTGCGCTCTCTGAGGAGGCGCATTTTGGCCGTGCGGCTGAGCGTGTCTCGGTCTCCCAACCAGCGCTCAGCCAGCAGATTAGGGAGATGGAGGGGAATATTGGCACAGCGCTGGTCGAACGTGGCCGCCAGGTTTGTCTTACCCGGGCGGGGCGACAGGTTGTCGAAAAAGCAAAAGAAATCATTGCCCTGACAAGTGATCTTGAGATGCTTGCTCCACGATTGGACGGTCTCAACGGTGTGCTGCGTCTCGGCATTATCCCGACAATCGCGCCCTACTTTCTACCCTCGCTGCTCTCAAAGATTGGAGAGCGCGCGATCACCCTACAAGTCCATGAGGCAATCACGGATCAGCTGTTGAGAGAGTTGGCAGAGGCGCGGCTGGATGCGGTGCTCTGCGCACTTCCCATCAAAGAGGCGGGCCTTGTCGCGACACCTTTTATGACCGATCGATTCCTCTACGCGACCGCGCCTGATGATCAGACAGAAGTACCCTCGCGGCCCGAGGATGTCCCGCCCGAGCGGCTGCTTCTTCTGGATGACGGGCATTGTCTCGCGGACCAAGCGATTTTGGTCTGCGGGCTCCGGCGTCGCTCAGAAAGCCTTGGCGCCGCGAGCCTCACAACGCTGTCTCGTTTGGTCAGCGAGGGCCATGGTGTAACGCTCTTGCCCGAGATTGCTCAGCCGGTTGAGGGGCGTGACCTAGCGCTCCACCGATTCGCGGCGCCCGAGCCCGCTCGGACCATCGCCTGCGTAACCCGCGAGCAGTCGACGGGGGAGCAGTGGATTTCAGACCTTCTTGCGCTCTTCCGCGCGGCCAGCCCTGGAGAAAGGGAGTAGCGATGGAGATCGACGGAAACCCTTGGCGCACGATTTGGACCAAAGACACCAAGGTTTGGATTATCGACCAAACCCGGCTTCCCTTCGACTTCGTCACAGTCGAACTGCCTAATGAGACCGCTGCGGCACAGGCGATAGCCGAGATGCAGGTGCGCGGGGCACCCTTGATCGGGGCGACTGCAGCCTATGGGATGGCGCTGGCGATGCGCGAGGATCCAGGCGATGCCAATCTTGGCGCGGCCTATGACCGGCTGCTCGCCACCCGGCCGACAGCGGTGAACTTGCGCTGGGCATTGGATCGACTGACGCGCGCGCTCCGCCCGCTCGCGCATCGCGCGCGCGCCGAAGCCGCCTGGGCCCTAGCCGCTGAGATCGCGGAGGAAGATGTCGAGATCAATCGTAAAATCGGCCTCCATGGCCTGCCCTTAATCGAGGAAATTGCCGCAGAGAAAGGCCGGGTCAATGTGCTGACCCATTGCAATGCAGGTTGGCTCGCCACCGTGGATTGGGGCACGGCGACCAGCCCAATCTATCAGGCCCATAACGCAGGGATCGATCTGCATGTCTGGGTTGATGAGACCCGTCCACGCAACCAAGGGGGCCATCTGACGGCCTGGGAACTGGCCCAGCACGGCGTGCCGCATACCGTGATCGTCGACAATGCAGGCGGGCATCTCATGCAGCAGGGCGAGGTGGATATCTGCTTCACCGGCACCGATCGAACAGCGGCGAATGGGGATGTTGCCAACAAGATCGGGACTTATCTCAAAGCGCTCGCGGCAAGCGATAATGATGTTCCCTTTTATGTGTGTCTGCCGAGCCCGACGATTGACTGGCAGGCCCGCTCTGGCGCCGAGATCCCGATCGAGAAGCGCGCCGCACGGGAAGTCACCCATGTCTCGGGTCTGCTCGCGGGCGAAGTTGTGGAGGCCGAGATCGTAAACCCAGGCTCGCCGGCTGCCAACCCCGCATTCGATGTCACCCCAGCGCGCCTCGTCACGGGATTGATCACTGAGCGCGGGATAGCTGCTCCCAGCACGCTGGCTGATCTCTTCCCCGAACGGAGGGCGGCTGAGTGAACCTCAGGCAGGAGATCATTGCGACTGCGCTCCGGATGAATGCGGATGGGTTGAACCAAGGGCGCAGCGGCAATGTCTCGGCGCGCGAAGGGGAGGGGTTTCTGATCACCCCGTCAGGCCGGAATTACTCAGATTTGAGCCCGACGGATGTTGTTGCCATGTCCTTTGATGGCAGTTGGCAGGCGGCAACTGGCGTGCCTTCCTCAGAATGGCGGTTCCATCGCGATATTTTGGCTCACAGGCCCGAGATTGGCGCGGTGGTTCACGCGCATCCGGTCCATGCGACAGCGCTCGCGGTTCATAGTCGCGGAGTTCCTGCTTTTCACTACATGGTGGCAATGGCGGGTGGTCCTGATATCCGCTGCGCGGGGTACGCGACCTTCGGCAGTCAAGCGCTCTCGGATTTGGTGCTGGAGGCCTTGGAGGATCGCATGGCTTGCCTGATGGCACATCACGGGATGATCGCCTGCGGGCCAGATCTCGGAGCGGCCTACCGGCTCGCGGTCGAGGTGGAAGTCCTCGCCGCGCAATATCTCAACGCGCTCCAGATCGGCGAACCGCCTGAGTTGGATGCGGAGGAGATGGCAAGGGTCCTCACCAAGTTCCGGGCCGGCTATGGCTATGGCTCCGGCCCAGAGAGCGCATGATCAGATCAGCGTCAGCTTCGCGACGCCAAGAGGGACCGAGAACTCATCACACCAGATCCAGACCTCGTTAAAGTCGGCCACATCGAGATTAGCAGGTATTTCATAGACTTGCTGGCTATTGTTGCTTCTTAGAAGCGCCAATGATGCCTCTTTTCGATACCCGTCAGAGCCCAGGGCAACATGCGGGTCGGGCGCGCCGTCGAAAAAGAAGTCATCCTCGAGGACGACCACCCACTTGCCGGCCTGCTTCGCGATCGAAGCACCGCCATTGGTGACGTGATTGCTTTTGCCGATGAAGACACCTGAGGCGGTCTTCAAAAGCGCTCCAGCCTGCACGGTCTTGGCCGCAGGCGTGGTGGTCGAGACTTGCTGAGCACAAGCACCCAAGGCGACGGTTGCACCCAAGGCAAGGGCGGCGGCGAGTGTTTTCATAGCGGCTCCTCTATCTGTTCGGATTGCGCCTATCTGGTGCGCTGCGTAACAAATCAGAAATCACTCCAGGTCACGGTTTCTCGCGCAGTTGAGAGCCTGAGCCGGACTGGCCTGTTCCCTTCCGCGCGTGAGTGGCATATATGAACGCTAAAGGAGCCACGATGACCGAGCGTGACCTCAGCATTCGCGAAGAGCGCCATCCCGAGAAGGCCCATCGCACCGATAATCCAAGCCCGCGCAAGCCGCCTTGGATCCGGGTGAAGGCACCGACCTCGCGCGGCTATCACCAGACCAGGTCGACCATCCGCGAACACGGCTTGGTCACGGTTTGCGAAGAAGCAGGCTGCCCAAATGTGGGCGAGTGTTGGGCGCAAGGCCACGCCACCATGATGATCATGGGCGAGATCTGCACCCGGGGCTGCACCTTCTGCAACGTGGCGACGGGTCGACCCGATACCCTTGATGTGTTCGAGCCCGGCCGGGTTGCCCAGGCGGTGGAAAAACTGGGGCTCAACCACGTCGTCGTAACCTCGGTCGATCGGGACGATCTGAAAGATGGCGGGGCAGAACATTTTGCCCAAACGATCCGTGCGATCCGCCGAAGGAGCCCTGGCACGACCATCGAAGTGCTCACGCCAGATTTTTTGAAATGCGATCAGAGCGCGCTTGAGACGGTGGTCGACGCGCGGCCTGATGTCTTCAACCACAACCTCGAAACAGTTCCCGGCCTTTACCCAGAAGTGCGCCCGGGCGCCCGGTATTTCCACTCACTGCGCCTCTTGCAGCGGGTCAAAGAACTGGCGCCAGAGATCTTCACCAAATCGGGCCTGATGGTGGGCTTGGGTGAGAAGCGCCAAGAAGTGCTGCAAGTGATGGATGATATGCGTGCCGCCGATGTCGATTTCCTGACCATCGGCCAGTATTTGCAGCCGACTGTGAAGCATCACGCCGTTGCCGATTACATAACGCCTGAAGCGTTCACCTCCTACGAGAAAACCGCCTATTCCAAAGGCTTCCTGATGGTGTCAGCGTCGCCGCTCACTCGGTCGAGCTATCATGCAGGCGATGACTTCGCCCAGATGCAGGCAGCGCGCCAAGCGGTCGCAGGTCGTTAAGAGATATCTTCACCGATCCTTCAGATGCCGGTGCGACACCGCGAGCCGGTTGCGTTTAGCTCCTAATTGGATACATCAGGGCAACCTCAGATACGGGTGGGTTGGATGCCGACGCATAGTGAACATCGTCGTATGCCTTATACGGCTGAGCAGATGTATGCTCTGATCGAGGATGTCGAAGCCTATCCGCATTTCCTGCCCTGGTGTGCGGCCTGCCGGATCCGCAAGGATGGGCGCAATGCCTCTGGCGTGGGCGTGATCGATGCAGATCTAGTGATCTCGTTTAAAGTCTTTCGCGAGCGGTTTGGCAGCCGGGTGACTTTTGACCCTCAGGCCCGCAGCATCGATGTCTCCTATCTCGACGGGCCGTTTAAGTATCTGGTCAACCAGTGGCGGTTCACTCCTGATGGAGATGGGTGCATCGTCGACTTTCACGTGGATTTTGAGTTCAAGAACCGCACCCTCCAGATGATCATTGGCGTTGTCTTTGGCGAGGCAATGCAGCGGATCGTCCGGGCGTTTGAAGAGCGGGCAGAGGCGCTTTACGCGCCCGCGTAGGCTGCGGCGCGCAGCATCGTCAAAGCCTGGGCAACCGACCGAAGGCGGACTTCGCCGCGCCCGAGCGCACCAAACTCGACGGCCAGATGCGCGGTCGTGCCCCCCCTCCGGGACGAAGCGAAGTGCACCAAGCCTTCAGGTTTTGTCGCCGTGGCGCCCCCAGGGCCCGCGATTCCCGTCACCGAAACCGAAAGATCAACCGGCGCATGGACCAACGCGCCCTCCGCCATCGCCCGAGCGACGGGCTCTGAGACCGCTCCATGGGCGACGATCAGATCCATCGGTACTCCGACCAAAGCGGCCTTGGCCTCGTTCGAGTAGGTGACAAACCCGCGCTCGACCACGGCCGAGGAGCCAGGCACATCGGTCAAGGCGGCCGCGACCATCCCGCCCGTGCAACTCTCCACGGTTGCCAGCATCAGGCCGCGTGCCTTGCAAAGCTCCAAGACTTCGGTGGCGAGAGATCTGATCTCATCCATGGGCGATCCTCGCAGCGATGAAGACCAAGACAGCACTCACCCCACCTGCAACCACATCGTCCAGCATGACATAGAGCGCACCGGGGCGGTCGAACCAGCGGATCGGCGGCGGCTTCACAATATCAAAGAAACGGAACAGCGCGAAACCAATCACCCAGCCGGGCCAGGGAAAGACATGAGGGTCAACCCCCGCCTGCCAAAGCCCCCAAGAGAGCGGCCAGAGGGTGATCATCATCCCCACGACTTCGTCGATCACGACCTCGGAGGGATCCTCCTGTCGTCCATCGAGGTGATTGTGGGTTGCCCAGAGACCGAGCACGAACAGAACCAGTGTCGTAAGCGCCAAGAGGGGAAACCCACCCATCAGATGCAGCAGATAGGCCACTGGGATCGCCGCCAAGGACCCAAAAGTGCCGGGCGCTTTGGGCACGCGCCCGACGCCACCAAAGGTCACGATCAGCGGGATCATCCTAAGATCACACAGGCCGTGGCGATGCAGCCCATGCCTTCCTCGTGCCCGATGAAGCCCATCTTCTCCATCGTGGTTGCTTTGATCGAGATCCGGGCAGGCTCCAACCCTGTGATCTCGGCCAGCCGGGTCCGCATCCGAGCCGCGTGTGGTCCAATCTTTGGCCGCTCGCAAAGAAGGGTGACATCCAAATTCGCAATCCGCCCGCCCTTGTCTCGCACCAACTGAGCAGCGTGGGAGAGAAAAATATGGCTCTCAGCGCCTTTCCACTTTGGATCAGAGGGCGGGAAATGCGTGCCAATATCCCCCTCGGCCAGCGCGCCATAGAGCGCGTCCGCAAGGGCATGCAGGCCAACATCGGCGTCCGAGTGGCCCTGCAGGCCCTGGGAATGCGGAAGCGCCACACCGCAGAGCATCACATGATCACCCTCGCAAAACCGGTGGACGTCGAAGCCGTGGCCCATGCGGATATCCATTGCGCTCTCCTCTCGGCGCACCAAGCGCTCGGCACGGGCCATATCGGCGCTGGTGGTGATTTTGAAATTCTCGACCTCGCCCGGGATCAATTGAACGGCGAGGCCCGCGTTGCGGAAGACCTCTGCATCGTCCAAGGCGGGCGGACCTGAAGCGGTTCGATGGGCGTGGAGCAATCTGGCAAAGGGAAACGCCTGGGGTGTCTGCGCCCGCCAAAGACCGGCGCGCGGCACGGGTTGGTCGGCGTTGCCATCTGCTTCACGCCAAAGCGCATCGACCACCGGTTCGGCCGCGATGGCGCCCTGCTCCGATCCAGATTCGGCGAGACGATTATAGAGCAACGCGCTCGCAAAGGGACGAGCCGCGTCATGGACCAAGACGGTCGTAGGCGCATGCGGCTCCAGCGCTTCCAAAGCCAAACGCACCGTCTCAGCACGTTCCGCACCGCCTGGGACAGGCTCCAATAGGCGCGGGTCATCGATGGGCGCGACGGCCTCGTCATAGAGCGCCCGACACTCCGGGTGGATCGCAACCTGGATGAGGTCCGCATCGCTTTCCAACGCCCGCTGCAAAGTTCTCGTGAGGACCATTTTTCCGCCTAAAAGTTGGTATTGCTTCGGGACCGGGCCGCCCAGGCGCAGGCCTTTACCTGCGGCAACGATAAGGATGGCGAAGCTCATGGAGAACTCTCAGGCGCTGCGGATGGCGTTTCTTTAGACAGAGCCCTTGATCTCGGCAAGGGGGCGGTTCTAAGAGAACAGCAATTGCACATAAAACGAGCAGACTATGCTTCAGCTTGGAGAAATCGCGATCACCAGCCCCGTGCTGCTTGCACCGATGGCAGGGATCACAGACCGCCCGTTCCGCGATGTGGTCTCGCGCTTTGGAGCAGGGCTCGTGGTCTCGGAGATGATCGCCACGGCCGAGGTCTTGGCCACCCCGCAATCGCGTCACCAGAAAGCTGAGCTGGCCCTTGGGGCGCAGGCATCTGCCGTACAGATCGCAGGACGGGACGCGCGGTGGATGGCCGAGGCTGCAAAGCTTTTGGCAGGGCAGGGCGCTCGCATCATTGACATCAACATGGGATGCCCAGCGCGCAAAGTGACCACCGGGGCGGCAGGCTCGGCGCTAATGAAGGAGCCTGATCACGCGATGTCGCTGATCGAGGCCGTCGTCCAAGCGGTCGACGTGCCGGTCACCGTCAAAATGCGCCTTGGCTGGGACGATGATCAGTTGAACGCCCCTGAGATTGCGCGCAGGGCCGAACAAGCAGGCGTGCGCATGGTGACGGT
>JBCDAS010000058.1:0-16570 GCA_039185235.1 Pseudomonadota bacterium | reverse complement strand
TGGTCGCCCACCCGCCCCAGCCATCCGTTTTTCGGGTGAATTTTCCCTCTATCGCGGGGGCAGAGGCGTTGATATAGAGGCGCCGGATCGGCCCGAGGGCCCGGCTCTGCTTTGCGGGCGTGGTGGAATTGGTAGACACGCTAGATTTAGGTTCTAGTGCCGCAAGGCGTGGGGGTTCAAGTCCCTCCGCCCGCACCAAGCTCTGGAGCGAAGAAGATTGACCGGCGGGGCCGGATTGGACGAGGTAAAGGCATGGACGTAACAGAGACGAAATCGGAAGGCTTGCGGCGCGAATACACTTTGGTGGTGCGGGCTTCGGATCTCGAGGCCAAGACCACGGAGAAACTTGAGACCGTGCGTGCCGATTTCCAGATGAAGGGGTTTCGTAAAGGCAAAGCTCCGCTGCCTCTGTTGAAGAAGATGTTTGGCAAATCGGTTCTGGGCGAGGTCGTGCAAGAATCGGTCGAGGGCGCTGTGCAGCAGCATCTGACCGATCAAGGGCACCGGCCTGCGGCGCAGCCGGATGTCAAGATTGCCAATGAGAATTACGACGAAGGCCAAGATCTGACGGTCGAGCTTTCCTATGACTGTCTGCCGGAGGTGCCGGAGCTGGACTACGCCGCCCTGACGCTGGAGCGTAAGACGGTGGAGATCGACGATGCGTCGTTGCAGGAAGGCCTGGAGCGGCTTGCGGCGAATTCGACGGATTTCGAGGCGCGTGAGGAGAGCGCGGCTGCTCAGTTGAACGATCAGGTGGTGATCGATTTTGTCGGCACTGTGGATGGGGTCGAATTTGAGGGCGGCGCCGGCGAGGACTTCCCGTTGGTGCTGGGCTCGGGCTCGTTCATTCCAGGGTTCGAAGATCAGTTGGTCGGCCTGGCGGCCGGCGACACCAAGGATGTCGAGGTCACCTTCCCCGAGGCTTATGGAAGTGCTGAGCTTGCTGGTAAGGATGCGGTCTTTGCCTGCACGCTCAAAGAAGTCCGCGCGCCGAAATCTGCCAGCATTGATGACACGCTGGCTGAGAAATACGGCGTGACCAGCCTGGACGAGTTGAAGGAGCAGATGAAGACCCAGATCGGGATGGAGTTTGCGGAGGCAAGCCGGAACTTGCTGAAACGCCGTCTGCTCGATCAGTTGGATGAGATGATGGATTTCGAGCTGCCGATCAGTCTGGTCGAGGCGGAGACGATGCAGATCGCGCAGCAGCTTTGGCATGAGGAACATCCCGAAGAAGAGGGTCAGGGGCTGGATGCCGTCGAGCCAACGGAAGAGCATGCACGTCTTGCTCAGCGGCGGGTGCGCCTCGGCCTCCTGCTGGCCGAGCTTGGCCGTGCGGCCGAGGTCGAGATTACCGAGCAGGAGTTGACCCAGGCGATCATCCGCCAGGCGCAACAGCAATATCCGGGTCAGGAAAAAGAGTTCTTCGAGTTCGTCACCCAGAACCGCCCGGCCCTGGAGAGCATTCGCGCACCACTGTTCGAAGACAAGGTGGTCAATCTGATCCTGGAGAAAGCGAGCGTCACCGAGGTTACGGTGGCCAAGGAAGCTCTGCAGGAAGAGATTGAAGGGTTGGACGCGGAGGCCTGAGCCTCGGGGTCACGGTTGGCGATTGAGTTCAGGCGGCGGCCCAGGGTCTGAAAGAACATTTGTGGCTGCAAGTTGTGTATTTATCGATCTAACCAAAGGCGTCACACCACCATTGAAGATGGCGAAGACAAGCATGGTGCCAGTCAGTAGTCCGCCTGCAGTCAAAGCGACCCAATCGATCGTGACCGCCCCGCTCTCATCCCTTAAATACTTCTCCATCTGCTGTCTCCCATCCCCGAGCAAACTTCCACGAGAACGCTACGCACGACAGGGGGCTAATATCCCCAGGATTGTGTCGACTTTGTGACTCACAACCGGAAAGGCAGCCCGCCAACCGCTCTAAATCGAGACTGGCCAATCGAGCCAAGAGGCCTTATTGCGCTTCTAGGTTTTCGGCATATGTTGAGACTTTGAGATTAGGCCCATCATCCAAATCGCGAAGCATCTGCACCGAACAATGGAGTCCGTCCCATGAGAGATCCGCTCGACACTTTCACAAACTTCATCATCCCGACGGTGGAGGAGACCACTTCGCGCGGCTCGATCCGCTATGACATCTTCTCGCGCCTATTGAAGGAGCGGATCGTGTTTGTGGCGGGTCCGGTCCAGGATGAGATGGCGACGATCATCGTCGCGCAGCTTTTGTTCCTGGAAGCCGAGAACCCGAACAAAGAGATCTCAATGTATATCAACTCGCCCGGTGGCGTGGTGACCTCGGGCCTCTCGATCTATGACACGATGCAGTATATTCGCCCCTCGGTTTCGACCGTTTGTATTGGTCAGGCCGCATCGATGGGTTCTCTCTTGTTGGCAGCCGGTGCCGAGGGTCAGCGCTACTCCCTGCCCAATAGCCGGATCATGGTTCACCAGCCCTCGGGCGGGTTCCGCGGCCAGGCGACCGACATCGCGATCCACGCCAAGGAAATCCTGGAGCTGAAGACCCGCTTAAATGAGATCTATGTCCACCATACGGGCCAGGACTACGATACGGTCGAGGCTGCGCTGGAGCGCGACAACTTTATGGTTGCGCAGGAGGCAAAAGACTGGGGCCTAATCGACGAAATCGTTGAAAACAGACCAATTCCCGAGGAAAATGGCGAGAGTTAACTGTGACCGATGGATGACACTGACCATTCTGAAAGCTAGAGTCCGTTGACAACGGGATTCGAATGTTTCCGAATTGGTAAGATCTCAGGGATCTAGTGTCAGGATGGGCCCCGAGCGGAGCGGGATATGAGCAAGAGCAGCGGATCAGATAGCAAAAACACACTTTACTGCTCGTTTTGCGGGAAGTCCCAGCACGAGGTCAGGAAGCTCATAGCGGGGCCGACAGTGTTCATTTGCGATGAATGCGTCGAGCTTTGCATGGATATCATCCGTGAGGAGGCCAAGAACAACCTGGTCAAATCCTCGGACGGGGTGCCAACGCCCAAGGATATCTGCGAGGTGCTTGATGATTACGTCATCGGGCAGGAAGTCGCGAAGCGGGTGCTCTCGGTCGCGGTGCATAACCACTATAAGCGACTCGGTCATGGGTCGAAGTCGAGCGATGTGGAGCTTTCGAAGTCGAACATCCTGCTGATCGGCCCAACAGGCTGCGGCAAAACGTTGCTGGCACAGACCCTGGCGCGGATCCTGGATGTGCCCTTCACAATGGCCGATGCGACCACGCTGACCGAGGCGGGCTATGTCGGTGAGGATGTCGAGAACATCATCCTGAAGCTGCTGCAATCGGCCGATTACAATGTCGAGCGCGCCCAGCGCGGAATCGTCTATATCGATGAGGTCGACAAAATCAGCCGCAAGTCCGACAACCCCTCGATCACTCGCGATGTCTCGGGCGAAGGTGTGCAGCAGGCGCTGTTGAAGATCATGGAAGGCACGGTCGCCAGCGTGCCGCCCCAGGGGGGACGCAAGCACCCTCAGCAGGAGTTTTTGCAGGTCGACACGACCAATATCCTGTTTATCTGCGGCGGCGCCTTTGCCGGGCTGGACAAGATTATCGCCCGCCGTGGAAAGGGTTCGGCGATGGGCTTCGGAGCGGATGTGAAGTCCGACGATGACCGCCGGATCGGAGATATCCTGGCGGATCTCGAGCCCGAGGATTTGCTGCAATTCGGTTTGATCCCGGAATTCGTTGGGCGTCTGCCGGTCGTGGCGACCCTGCGCGATCTCGACGAGGACGCGCTGATCACCATCCTGACCGAGCCGAAGAACGCGCTCATCAAACAGTATCAGCGGCTCTTTGAGATGGAGAGCGTGAAGCTGACCTTCACACAAGAAGCGCTGCGCGCGGTTGCCAACAAGGCGATCGATCGCAAGACCGGCGCAAGGGGTTTGCGCTCGATCCTCGAGAACGCACTGCTCGATACGATGTTCGATTTGCCCGGTTTGAAAGGCGTCGAGGAAGTCGTTGTGAACGATGAGGTGATCGACGGCGAGGCCAAACCGCTCTACATTTATTCTGAGACTGCAGAGGCGGGCGCATCCGCCTCTTGAAGGCGCCCTTGGGCGGCACCAAGTCAACAGGTCTATTCAGCCGGAGGTGCCACAAAAGGCGCCCCACCATGAGGCAATGCACATGACAGAAACCGTCACCTACCCTGTTCTGCCGCTCCGCGATATCGTGGTCTTCCCGCATATGATCGTGCCGCTTTTCGTTGGCCGCGAGAAATCGGTGAAAGCGCTTGAACAGGTGATGAAGGATGACCGCCAGATCCTGCTCTCGAGCCAGGTCGACGCCGCGATCGATGATCCCGGCCCAGATGATATCTACGAGATCGGCGCGCTCGCCAATGTTCTCCAACTCCTGAAGCTGCCCGATGGCACGGTGAAAGTGCTGGTCGAGGGCCAGATGCGTGCGAAGATCGTCGATTTCGTAAACAACCCCGACTATTTCGAAGCCCGGGCTGAGATCATCCCGGATATCGACGCAGATGAGGAAACCGTTGAAGCGCTCACCCGCTCGTTGCTGGAGCAGTTCGAGCGCTATGTGAAGCTCAACAAGAATGTCCCCGAGGAGGCTCTGGCCAATATCGGCGATATCGAGGACCCGGCGAAACTGGCCGACACGATTGCCGGCCATCTGGGCGTCAAGCTCTCCGAGCGCCAAAAGCTTTTGGAAGAGCCCGGCGTCGCCACCCGGCTTGAGAAGATCCTGCAAACCATTCAGGGCGAGATCTCGGTCCTCCAAGTCGAGAAACGCATCAAATCGCGCGTCAAGAACCAGATGGAGAAGACGCAGCGCGAGTATTATCTGAATGAACAGATGAAAGCGATCCAGCGCGAGCTGGGCGAAGGCGACGAAGGGCGCGATGAGCTCTCGGAATATGACGAGAAGATCGAGAACACCAAGTTCTCGAAAGAAGCGCGTGAGAAGGCCGAGGCTGAGCTGAAGAAGCTCAAGCAGATGAGCCCGATGTCGGCTGAGGCGACGGTCGTGCGCAACTATCTCGACTGGATGCTCTCGATCCCGTGGGGCGTGAAGAGCCGGGTGAAAAAGGATCTCGGCCGGGCCGAGCAGATCCTCGACGCCGACCATTATGGCCTGGAGAAGGTCAAGGAGCGGATTGTCGAGTATCTCGCCGTGCAGAAGCGCTCGTCGAAGCTAAAAGGCCCGATCCTGTGTCTCGTTGGCCCACCCGGTGTGGGTAAGACCTCGCTTGGCAAATCGGTCGCCAAGGCCACGGGGCGTGAGTTCATCCGCATCTCGCTGGGTGGCGTGCGCGATGAGGCGGAGATCCGGGGCCACCGCCGCACCTACATTGGCTCCATGCCCGGCAAGATCATCCAGGCGATGAAGAAGGCCAAGACCACGAACCCGCTGATCTTGCTCGATGAGATTGACAAGATGGGCCAGGACTTCCGCGGCGACCCAGCCTCGGCGATGCTGGAGGTGCTGGATCCGGAGCAGAATTCCACCTTCGCGGACCATTATCTCGAGGTCGAATACGACCTCTCGAACGTCATGTTCATCACGACTGCGAACACCTACAACATGCCTCAGCCGCTGCTCGATCGGATGGAGATCATCTCGCTCGCGGGCTACACCGAGGATGAGAAGGTCGAGATCGCCAAACGCCACTTGCTGCCCAAGCAGAAGAAAGAGCATGGGCTGAAGAAGGGCGAGATGGAGCTGACCGATGACGGCCTGCGCGGGATCGTGCAGACCTATACGCGCGAGGCTGGCGTTCGCAACCTGGAGCGGGAACTGGCGAAGCTCTGCCGGAAAGTTCTCACCAAGATCTTCAAAACCGATGAGAAGGAGATCGAGGTCGCAAAGGACGATCTGGAGGAGTTCCTGGGCGTGCCGCGCCACAAGCATGGGCTGGCAGAGGAGGAAGACCATGTGGGGGTCACCACGGGTCTGGCCTATACCTCGGTTGGCGGCGATCTCTTGCATATCGAGGCACTTCGGATGCCCGGCAAAGGCCGGATGAAGACAACCGGCACGTTGGGCGATGTGATGAAGGAATCGATCGACGCGGCGGCGAGCTTCGTGCGCTCGAAAGCGCCTGATTTCGGGGTCGAGCCGCCGAAATTCGAGAAAATGGATATCCACGTCCATGTGCCCGAGGGCGCGACGCCAAAAGATGGCCCATCGGCCGGGATTGCCATGGTAACTTCGATCGTCTCGGTCCTGACCGAGATCCCGGTGAAGAAGGACATCGCCATGACGGGTGAAGTCACGCTGCGCGGCAATGTCCTGCCAATCGGTGGTCTGAAGGAGAAGCTGTTGGCAGCGTTGCGCGGCGGGATCACCACAGTTCTGATCCCGAAGGACAATGTCAAAGACCTGCCCGAGATCCCAGACAATGTGAAGGAAGGTCTGGAGATTGTCCCGGTCTCAACGGTCACCGAAGTGCTGGACCGCGCCTTGGTCAAACAGCCCGAGTCGATCGATTGGGACTGGAGCACCAGCTTCGAGATCAATCCGACCGAGGAGCCAGGCGCCGAGGCCTCCCTCGCCCATTAAAGTCTAGGCCCGGGTGAGCTCCTGGGCCTATTGCGCCTTTGCCCAATCGAAAAAGCTGCCAGGTTCCGCCTGGGCGATCCTCTCTTCGTTTTTCCAGAAGAAATGGATCCCATGGATGCGCGGATCATCCAGGAGCGGTTGGAACGGCTCGCCCGCCCGGGTGAGCCGGTCATCATAGGCCACCTCGGCATAGAACGCCTTTGGGGGAAGGACTTCGCCCTCCAGCCGATGCACCTCGACCGCAAAATCCAGCGCGTGGCGGCCATAATGGTGCATCGGGTAGTCGAGAATGCTCCAAGGCTGTTTCTTGAACAGGTTCGCGAGGCGCCGGGTAAAGACGCGCGTGTGGCTCCAGGGCGCGAGGGTGCGGTGCTCATAGGCCTGCAGGATCTTTTGGCTGATCCCGCTCTCAGGTCTGATCCAGAGGACCGCTGAACAGACCGGACCGCTCGGCTCCCGCCCGATCAGGATGGTGCGCGGATCCGGGAACGGCCGCAGCATGAAGTAGTCGGTATCGACCCAAACATGCTGCCCTCTGAGAAGCAGTTTCTGGCGAAAGAGATCGGAGATCATCGGTGGGCGTTGGACCTCGGGCGATGTCAGCGGCCCGAAATAATCGATCGGAGCGATCTCGCCTGCGTCGCGGATTTGGCACCCCTCGGGGATCCCCTCGACCGAGCCATAGGTGAAGACATCGACCTCATAGCCGTGCCTGAGCCAGGAGCGTAGGCAAGTCCGGTGGAAGCGGGGCAGTTCATCCCCAATCCAAAGCGTCCCGATCCGGCTCAGCCGGGTCGGCGCAACCTCCGGCAAGGGGCTTTGGCGGCGACGGGCGTACCAGGCGAGGATTTGAATATGCAGATCTTTCAACATCTGTCCCACCCCATGGGCTTGGCACAGTTCTCCCCATAGCCCAACGGGTTGTCGCTATCAGGCTCATCGGGGATTGACCAGATCACCGGAGGCATTTATCTGGGCGGTGAAGGGCGGTTAGCTCAGTTGGTAGAGCAATTCGTTTACACCGAATGGGTCGGGAGTTCGAGCCTCTCACCGCCCACCAAATCTCAGATCAGGCATAACCGATCTATGGCGAGCCCGTGTGATGCGCTTTGGGTTCCCGCCGCGTGTCGAGCGCCGCTAGTCGCAGGAGCGGGTCTCAACCGGAAAGCTTTGTGCTTGGGCGCGGGAGGGACTAAAGAGGCCCCGCAATCTGAGCAAGGAGGCACATGATGCATGATATCCGACTGATCCGTGACAATCCGCAAGCATTCGATGCGCAGCTCGCGCGGCGCGGGCTGTCGGGTCTCTCGTCGGAGATCCTGGCCATCGATGCCGCTCGGCGCGAGAAGATCACTGCCAGCGAAAATGCCTTGGCAGAGCGCAACGCCGCCTCGAAAGAGGTGGGCCGTGCCAAGGCCAGCGGGGATGAGGCGGAATTCGAGCGCCTGCGCCAATTGGTTGCCGACAAAAAGACCGAAATCGCTCAGTTGGAAGAAGAGGCAAAGGCCGAGGATGCGCGGCTCACCGATATCCTGATGACGATCCCGAACCTCGCCTTCGATGATGTTCCAGATGGTGCGGACGAAGACTCCAATCTCGAAGCGAAGCGCTGGGGGAGCCCGCGCAACTTTGCCTTTGATCCAAAAGAGCATTGGGAGTTGGGCGAGGCCATGGGGCTCTTGGATTTTGGGGCAGCCGCCAAACTCTCGGGCAGCCGGTTCATGGTGATGAGCGGGGCGCTGATCCGGCTCCACCGTGCGATGGCCCAGTTCATGCTAGACACCCATGTGGACCAGAACGGTCTAATGGAGGTTTGGACGCCCGTTCTGGTCCGCCCTGAGGCGATGATTGGCACCGGGCAGCTGCCAAAATTCGCCGAGGACAGCTATCAGACCACCAATGGCTGGTGGCTGATCCCGACAGCTGAGGTCACGCTGACCAATCTCGCCGCGGGGGAGATCCTGGAGGAGGCCACCCTGCCCCGGCGCTACACCGCCTGGACGCAGTGCTTTCGCTCGGAAGCGGGCTCGGCCGGCAAGGACACGCGCGGGATCCTGCGCCAGCATCAGTTCGAGAAGGTCGAGATGGTCTCTGTCACTCGCCCCGAGGACAGTCTGGATGAGCTGGAGCGCATGACCCGCTGCGCCGAGGGGATCTTGGAGGCATTGGAGTTGCCCTATCGGCGGATGGTGCTGTCGACCGGGGATATGGGCTTTGGCGCGCGCAAGACCCATGATTTGGAGGTTTGGCTTCCGGGCCAGAACACCTATCGCGAGATTTCCTCCTGCTCGGTCTGCGGCGATTTCCAGGCGCGGCGGATGAATGCACGGTTCCGTCGTGAAGGCGAGAAGCGGCCCGAATTTGTACATACGCTGAACGGTTCTGGCTTGGCCGTGGGGCGGACCTTGATCGCGGTGATGGAGACCTATCAGCAAGAGGATGGGTCAATCACCCTGCCCGAGGTTTTGCGGCCCTATCTGGCTGGGAAGAGCCAGATCTCGGCCACGGGTCAGTTGAGCTGATCTGTTGGAACGGCGAGGCGATGCCGACGCATCGCCTCGTAATGGGGCTGGCAGGCGGTGATTATGGCCGAAAGCTCGGCAGGGGCCTTGGCCGCCGGACGAGGCGGGGCAAAGCCGGTTGAACGCTCGACAGCTCCATACCAATGGGCCGCCCAAACCCCGTCGGTTTCACGACGCCCAGCGGGCCATGCAAGCATGGCTGGATCGAAAGGGACCGCGAGCTTGTCACAAAGGCTGCGGAGAGTGACCTCTGGCGCCGTGAGAACGTCACGTGCCTCAAGCACTGGGGGCGCCTCGCCGGTTATCTGGCAGACATGGTCGAACAGCTCAGCCTGACGACGGAATCCGAGATCCTCCGCGGTCAGCCCCTCATATTTCGCACTGAAGGAGGCCGCGACCTCGGCGGGCGGGCGGATCAGGAATGCATGGCGACAGGCGGCCATCCAGTCCAAAGGCGCCGCAGCGATCATATGCTGGCACATATGCTTTTGATAGATCAGCGGCGCCTGATCTCCGGTCGCACAGTGATCAGCGACGCGGGTCCAATCCGTCTCCATCGAGGCCAGGATCTCGTCGCGCATCGGGTGGGCGATGCCGGTCTCGGCCAAATAGGCGCCATAGAAGGGCTCATCCATCACCTGGCAATCAGCCCGGTTTTCCCAGGCGCGCATCATCGCGGTCGAGATATTGCGCGGACCGGACCACATTGCGATCCGGATCGTCTCGGTCATCCAGCCCTCCTTGATTAGGGCTGTTCGGCCCCGCTCAGGAAAGCAATGGAGAAGCTGGTTCCGCTGTCAAGCCAAGCTTTGTAGGCAACCAAGACACCCATGCGATGGGCGATCAAAAACTCGCCAGTATCCGTGACACGGGTGAACTCTGCCGCATCGCCTTCTCTCACTTTCGGCTTGGCAAAGGGATTGTCGGTCTCGCCATAAACCCGGTGCATGTTCATCTCGATGATCGTATCGCGGAGCTCGAGCACACGACGCAGGAACATCTGCGCTGCCTCACGTTCAACTACGCGGCCGCTCTCGAGCGAACGCTCCGCAGCGCCGCATGCCTCGGCAATCAATGTGACAAAGGCGATCTCCCCATCTCGGGAGAGAAACCGCGCGCGATTCTCGTAGTGATTGCACCCCGCTCTCAAAACTGCGCGATGATCAGATGATGGCGGCTCCGCGCGAAAATCACCCGCCCAGGCCGATGCCGCTGACATCAAGATCAGGAGGAGCGGGAGTAGAATAGACTTCCCAATCAGCTTTTGGCCCACTCTAGGACCGGTCATAGAAACCTACCTTTCTGCGCGATCAAGAGTCGCCGCCTGTGTCATTAATCTGACATAAAATCGTAATGAAAATGATAATCTTAGCAAGCATTTCTCGCAAGATACTGGATTCGAAGGGCTTTTAGAAGGGCTGAGACTGAGGAATTGGCTTGGAAAACACCATCCGTTCGCTCGGAAGAATGGGCAGCCCATCAATAAAAGCGAAGGAGACGCCAGCACCCGCCACGCGTCGCCGACCGAGGCGAAAGCCGCCCGCTGACTGATGAGGCGCAGAAGCCGCGCATCTGGCTAGGTCTTGATCAGCCCACCTGGAGAGCCCCTGTTACCGAGATCTCCGAGAAGGATATTTCAAGGCTCGCAAAGCCCCGGCTGTCTTGCCCCGACACGCGGGCTCTGCTAGAGCCCGCGCTCCATGCCGGAAACCACCCATAACGAGCGTATGAAAGTGCGCCTAAAGCGCCTCAACCGTTGGGAGAGGCCGCTGAATGGTGTCTGGGATCGCGTGATGGCGTGGACGAACGCGCTGTTGATCGATCACGCTTTTGTCCGCCTTGTTTATCTCAACCGGCACCGGATCACACCGCGCGCCTGGCGGGCAGCACAACCCGTGCCGCACCAGATCCGAGCGATGGCCCGGGATGGCATCCGCACGATCGTCAGTCTTCGGGGTGGGCAGACTTTTGGCTCGCTCCCCCTCGAGAAGGAGGCAATCGCCGCGGCTGGGATGAAATATGACCGCTTTGTCCTGCGCTCGCGATCCCTGCCGGAACCCGAGGATATCAAGGCATTGAAAAGCTTCCTGGATGGGCTGGAGTATCCGGTTCTCTTCCATTGCAAGTCCGGAGCCGACCGGGCCGGGTTCATGGCAACGCTTTATCTGGTGTTGCAAGAAGATGTCCCTGTGCGCGAGGCGATGGAGCAGCTCTCGCCGCAATATGGGCATGTCAAGCAGGGCAAAACTGGCGTCCTGGATGCGTTCTTCGAGGCCTATCTGCTGGAAACGAACGGAGAAGTTTCGCTGATGGAATGGGTCGAGACCAGCTATGATCGCGACAAGGTTCAGCGAGAGTTCAAACCGTCCGGCTGGGGCACGCTCGTCACCGACGTGCTGCTTCGCCGCGAATAGATCATCGTCCGTGATGCCGCAGGTCACGCAACGCCGCTTGCTCGGATTTTGCACTGCGGTATGGTTCAGGCAGTGTTGAAAGGAACCAGATCATGCCGCTCGCCCATGGCCGCCATCTCGTCTCGATCCCCGGTCCTTCGGTTGTCCCGGATCGCGTGCTCAGCGCGATGCATCGCGCGATGCCGAATATCTACGAAGGCGCGCTGGTCGACACATCGGAGTCGGTTCTTGCGGATCTGCCCGGCATCGCTTTGACCAAGGGCCAGGCCTTTTTAGCGATCGCCAATGGCCATGGTGCTTGGGAGATGGCACTGACCAATACACTCTCTCGCGGGGACAAGGTTCTGGTGCTGGAATCAGGTCGGTTCGCCATTGGGTGGGGCGAAATGGGCCAGGTTCTCGGGCTCGAGGTCGAGGTTCTGGCGAGCGCTGGACCGGGTGAGCCAGTCGATCCAGCTGCCGTTGAGGCAAAGTTGCGCGAGGATGCCAACCACGAGATCAAAGCCGTGCTTATCGTCCAAGTCGATACGGCCTCGGGCGTCTGGAATGACATCCAAGCGATCCGCAAGGCAATCGATGCTGCCGATCATCCGGCGCTCTACATGGTCGATTGCATCGCCTCGCTCGGCTGTATGGAGTATCGCATGGACGACTGGGGCGCCGATGTGACGGTCGGTGGCAGCCAGAAAGGATTGATGGTCCCCCCGGGGCTCGGTCTGATCTGGGCTTCGGCAAAGGCTTTGGCTGCCCACAAGACCGCGGGGCTCAGAACCGCGTATTGGGATTGGACCGCGCGGATGAAGGAGGGCGCTCATTATCTGCGCTACTGCGGGACACCGCCGATCCAGCATATCTACGCGATGCGCGAGGCAATCGATATGATCCAGGAGGAGGGCCTCGAGAACATCTGGGCCCGACATCTCGTCTTTGCCGATACTGTGCGGGCCGCAATTGACGCGTGGTCGACACCGAACGGGCTGCAGTTCTATGTCTCCAAACCAGACCACCGGTCGAACTCGACGACATCGGTGCGCACCGGCGGGATAGATGCGGCGCGGCTGAGGGCGATTTGTGAAAAGCAAGCGGGGCTGACCTTGGGCATCGGCCTTGGGGATGACGAAGGCACGACGTTTCGGATTGGTCATATGGGGCACTTAAACCCACCCATGGTGCTTGGCACGCTGGCGACGATCGAAGCGAGCCTGACCGCGATGGAGGCACCCATGGCAGGCAGCGGCATTGCAGCTGCAGCGAAAACGCTGGCTCCAGGGCTCAAGGCCGACCAAGTCCCGGCAGGACAAGTGAACGGCTTTCGCCCTTAGGCCAGGGCCGCTCCAGATTTGACGGGTTTAAGGGATCAACCTGGATCGATCCTCGAAGTCGCAAGCGGTTAAGCTATGCGGATCGACGCGCCTCAGGCACCGCGCGTCGGGCTGGGCCCAGCCGGCCATATACCCGTTTTCAACGGGTGAGGCGCAACCGCGCCTCGGGTCGCGTTCCGCGACCATGGCCGGTTGGGCCCAGCCCGGCGCTTTGCGCACAACTCCGAGCGACGCGGCCATTGCAGACCTAGTCCATCTCGCCTGGTGTGGTCCGTAAGCGTTTGACTGCGCCGCGTTGTTTCTTTGACTCCAACCTGCGGCGTTTTGCTCCCAGGCTTGGTTTGGTCGCGATCCGCCGCTTTGGACGTACCGCCGCTGCTGCGATCAGTTCGATCAGACGTGCCAAAACATCCTCGCGATTGCGCGCTTGGCTGCGGTGGCGTTCCGATTGCAATATCAGTGCTCCATCGGATGTCCAGCGTCGGCCTGCGAGCCGCTTCAGCCGCGCTTTCACATCTACGGGCAGGTTGGGAGACCGCGCGGCCTCGAAACGCAAGACCACTGCGGTCTCGACCTTGTTGACGTTCTGACCGCCAGGGCCTGAAGCGCGCGCGAAGCTCTCGGTCACTTCCCACTCACCGATCGCAATCTCATCGGTCACACGGATCATTTCTTAGGCGCAGGCGATTGGCGCAATCCGGGCGAGGGTCTCGATCCCCTTGGCGATCCGATCCGCCGGGATCGACGAGAAGCCGAGGCGGAAGCTGGTCTGCCCTCGTCCTGGCTCTGCGAAAAACGGATCTCCTGGTTCGATCAGAACGCCTTCGTCTTGCGCATGCGCGCCGAGGGCGGCGCTGTCGAACCCATTTGGACCAACCAGCCAAAAGGATGAGCCGCCAAAGCCGGGCGCTTGAGACCAACCTGGGAGACAGGCATCCAGGCTCGCGCGCATCGCCTCCCATCGATCACGATAAACGCGGTGGATCCGACGGACCAGGACGTCATAATGCCCATTGGCCATAAAGAGAGCCGCAGCACGCTGATTGTTCCCTGGCGGGTGGCGCAGCATCAGTCGGCGCAAAGTCCGGAGCCGCTCGATCAGCGCCGGATCGGCGACGATAAAACCCAGGCGCAGACCGGGCATCAGGCTTTTCGACAGCGAGCCGACATAGATCACCCGCCCCTCGGTATCGAGGGATTTCAGCGCAGGCTGCGGCGCGCCCCGATAGTTCGTCTCGAACTCATAATCGTCTTCGACGATCACCATATCGCGTGCGCATGCCGCCGCGAGCAGCGCCTTGCGCCGCTCCAGGCTCATGGTCACGGTTGTCGGATAGTGATGGGATGGCGTGCAAAAGGCGATATCGGCTGGCTCTGAGCCCAGAATCATCCCCTCCGCATCGACCGGCGCTGTCAGCACCTCGCGCGAGCGCAGCTCCAACATATTGCGCAGATCGGGATAGCCTGGATCTTCGACCAAACAGCGCGTGTCGCCATCCACCATCAGGGCCGCGATCAGATAGAGTGCGTTCTGAGCGCCGAGGGTGATCAAGATGCTGGAGGGCGAGGCTTCGATCCCGCGACGGGGCAAAATCCGATCGGCAATCTGTTCCAGGAGAAGCGGATCATCCTCGCCATATTGATCTTGGGTCCAGGCATCCAGCCAGCGTTTGCCCATGGCTTGGCGGACACAGTCGCGCCATTCGGCGATCGGAAAGATCTCTCGATCGACCTGGCCGTAGATGAAGGGATAGGGCATCGCCTGCCAATCATCCGGGCGCTGAATGAAGCGCTGCCCGCCAATCCGTTTCACGATCCGCGGGGCCCAGTCGATCGTGCCCTCAGCGACCGCCGTCACCGCCGGTTGCGGGGTCAGTCCATCGATCGCCATCTCATCGACATAGAAGCCTGAACGCTCGCGGGCAGAAAGGAACCCCTCGGCGACGAGCGCTTGATATGCCAAGGTGACTGTGTTGCGCGAGACACTCAACTGCCGCGCCATGGCCCGGGTCGAAGGCACAGTTTGCCCCGGCTTCAACCGCCCCGAGGCAATGGCCTGCATCAGCACTTCGCGGATCTGCGCCTGCAGGGTGGCCGGACGGGATCGTTCGAGATGATAAAGCGCGTCGCGCATTCTGGCCCATCAAAGCTGGAGAAACTGGCTCCACTATTGGTCCAGATGCCCTTCAATGCAAGGAGAAGATTACCGCAGTGCAGCAGGCAATGGATCAACACCTGAGCGTTGGGTCAAAAATTCATGGCCCGGGTGCGCGCGTCTTTCGCTAAACTCCGCCCATGATGGCTGAAAACAAAACCCAACCGACCGGGATCAACATCGCCGAGTTCCTGGCGCGCGTCGAACCCGCCCAGCGCCGCGAGGATGCGCTCCGCCTCGAGCAGATTTTTCGCGAGGTCTCGGGCTTTGAGCCTGAACACTGGACCGGGGGCATTATCGGCTTTGGTCGATATCGCTATCGCTATCCCACTGGCCGGACGGGTGAATTCCTGGCAACAGGCTTTGCGCCCCGCAAAGCCAAGATGTCGATCTACATTCTTCCAGGCTACACGGATTTTGGGCCAATCCTCGATCGATTAGGCCCACACAGCAAGGGCCGCGCCTGCCTTTATATCACGCGCTTGTCCAGAATTGAGGAAGCCGCGCTGCGCGATTTGATCCGCGCCGGGTTGGATGACTTGGCCGCCACTTGGTCCGTGATCGCGACCTGAGCCTTTGTGGCCCGGTGCATGCGTTTCTTCTGGACCTATCGGCAACAGGCCAATCGAGCGTAGTCTCAAAAATCGCAAATAAAGGAGTCGCGCTATGCATGACATGGAGACCGGTGCCGCCACGATTGGCCGTCCCAACTCGCTCGAAGAGCATTGGATGCCGTTCACCGGCAACCGCGATTTCAAGGAGAACCCGCGTCTCCTGGTCGAAGGCTCGGGCATGTATTACACCGATCACAAAGGCGGATCGGTGATTGATGGATCTTCGGCGCTGTTCTGTTCGCCCGCAGGTCATTCGCGCCCAGAGATCGCCGAGGCGGTCTATAAGCAGCTGAACACCAATTCCTATACGGCGCCGTTCCAGTTGGGCCATCCGGGCTCTTTCGAGCTGGCGCGGATGGTGACAAAGCTTTTGCCCGAAGAGATGAACCACATCTTTTTCGTCAACTCAGGCTCGGAGAGCATCGACACCGCGTTGAAGATCGTCATGGCCTATCATCGCGCCCGCGGTGAGAGCCAAAGACTGCGCTTCGTCAGCCGCGAGCGGGCCTATCATGGGGTGAATATGGGGGGTGTCAGCCTCGCTGGTATGGTTAAAAACCGCGAGACTTTCCCAGTCACTCTGCCGAACATCGTCACCATCCGCCATACATGGACCGGCAAGGACCTGTTCCATGACGGGTTGCCCGAGCATGACGGTGTAGAGCTCGCCAATGATCTCGAGCGTCATTGCGCGACCTATGGCGGCTCGACAATCGCCGCTGTGTTCGTGGAGCCGGTTGCAGGCTCGACCGGCACGCTGGTCCCGCCAAAAGGCTATCTGGAGCGGCTACGCGAGATCTGCGACCAGCATGGCATCCTCTTGGTGATGGACGAGGTGATCACCGGGTTCGGCCGCCTGGGTGCACCCTTCGCGCAGCAGCTCTTTGGCGTCGAGGCCGATATCTGTACCATGGCGAAAGCGCTCACAAATGGCTGCATCCCCATGGGCGCGGTCGCGGTGAAGGACGAGATCTACGA
>JBCDAS010000057.1:0-16652 GCA_039185235.1 Pseudomonadota bacterium | reverse complement strand
GGGGTCGAGAGCGTCTGAACCCGGTTCTCACTCTCCAGAAGCTCGATCTGCGCTAGGAGGTTGTCGTTCAGGAGTTGCAGGAAAAACGTCCCGCCTTCGAGCGGGAAGTTGCCCGTGAAGGCACCCGACGTGCCATCGTCATCGGAGATCCCAAAATTGAAAATAGAGCGAAACTCATCATTCAGACTGAGCGCAAGGATCTTCATCTCCAGAAGAACCTGTTTGGTCGGTCGATCGGTTGCGCGGATGATCTGCTCGATGCTTCGGAGCACCGCTTGGTCCGAGGTTCGAACGAAGAGCAGGTTATGATCGCGATTTACCGTGACAAAGATTGTCGGCTCCAGCCCCAAAATCTCCGACGCATCACCAAAGCCGACACCGCTTGTGCTGCCAAGCTCCAACAATTGCGCGAGTTCGCGCGCAGTCAGACTGCCGCGGTCGATCGAGCTGACATCATCATCATTCGCGCCTGAGTCGCTGTCATCGTCATCGTTGTTTGACCGGAAGCGATCGGAGTCATCGTCACTGCTCGTGCTCCGGCTGTTTTGGATCGAACTGCCGTCAATGATCAGAGCATCTGGATCCTCAGTATCGATATCAAGCTCGACACGGTCGCCAAACAGGTTCTCGATGGTCAGAGCAGCAGTCACCACATTCTGGTTGCGCAGTGTAAAGATCCGGATGTTCCCATCCCGGAAGATCACCACTTCGCTGCTGAACTCCGATGGCGTCAGTAGCAGATAGGAGTTGGTTTCGGGATCGAAGGTGAACGACAACCCCGTCACCCTGGCAATCGTCGACATCGCACCACGCACGGTGGTGTTGCGGACGATCATGGTGATCTCTTCAGTACTCGCCTCGGTCGTCGCGATCACATTTGCACCCGTCAGTTCCGAGATCAGACGCAGCGCTTCGCTGACCGTTGTCTCCCGGAACTCAAGCTTTTGGATAAAGCCACCTTCAGGGATTTGAGCACCAGCCATCGTTGGGGCCAGAGCGAGCAAGCAAGTGACAAGCAGGCAAGTGAAAGTAGCGCGCATCCGATCACCTCAACTCGATGACTTCGCCGAAGGTGCCGACTTCAAGGATCACGCTGATATCCGTGATCTCTCGGATTCGGATCACGTTTTCCGGTCGTGCGGATTGCAAAGTGATCGTATCACCCTGGCTCACGACAAAGATGCCATGGTTGGCGATCTCCAGCAGAACGGTCGGCGGATCAAGCGAGCGCGACCGGCCAATCCCCCGCAGCCGCATCTCGGGCAAACGCTGCGGAACAGCGGCTGGGACAAACCGTCTTTGCCGAGATCGCTGGGCTCCTTCGGTCGCAGATTGGTCGAAGATCGTCTCTGCTGAGAACGGGTCTTCTCTTGTGGCCTCTTCTGTCGGCGCTTGGGCCTCCTCCCCTGAAACAGGCTGCTCCGTTGTCTGTGCGATCGAGGTCGCTGTTCCGAAGGACAAGCAAACGACGATCGCGAACAAGCGCGCTATCAGCTTCCGTTCAAGGGACATCGACGACGAACCGGAACTGCTTGCCAAAATGAATGATCACTTCCTTTTGGCCACGCTTCAGAATGCGCACCTCGACACGCATTTCGCCATAGCCATCATGCTGGATCATGTCGCGATAGGCATCTTCGATCCGACGGAGCACCTGTCCGTTGGACTTGTAAAACACCTCATCACTGTCCGTGCTAGGACCCCCAACCGCCATGCTATCCCACTCACCATAGCTTACTTCAGAAAGGCTGGCGGTGCGAGCTGGCCGGGGCAGATGGTTAACGAAAGACTAGTCTTCATACAAGACCTTTAGTTTTCGGGCTGGGTCTGACCGGTCAAAGCTAGGCTTGCTATCGCCTTCGGTCGCCAGGCTTAACGGGGCAGCAGGTGCTCTCTCTTCGTGGGACGCAGACGGATGTCAGATCTAAAAATGATCACCAGCTCACGACAATCGCGACCACAAGTGGATAGCTGCGTTCTGCACCAGGCCACCCGACGCAGGGCCAATCCGGCCTTCGGAAAACTAGGCCGAGTGTCTAGCTCCAACGCGTTGCAACAGAATGCTTAACTCGCGGTCGTGATAATCCCAGAAAGCACCGTCGAACCTGAGAGATCCGCTCCATGCGACAACGGCGCTAGACCAAAATCGGCTCGATCTGTCTTGGGTTGAAAGAGAATTTCGGTCCAGACTCAATTGCTTGGGCAAAACCGGATCTGACCGCTTCAGCCAGATCCGGCTTTGCTCCGGCGGCCTCGCCTTGGATACGTTCTGTTCCAAAGAGTTGCGCCTCGGCGCCCGTGACGGTAGCAAAAGGTAGCGACGAGTCTGCTCGAAAGCCAATGGAGGAAGCTGCACGGACAGTGACATGAAACGCGCACCAGAACTCGATAGCGGGATCTCCAGGGTTTATCTGGCCCATTTTCGCCGCTTGTTTCGCAGGGTCAATGGGGCGGTCGATTGTGCTGCAGCGGCTGAAGACTTGACCCAGGAATCCTTTCTTCGCTGGTTCACGCGGCTCCGCGATCTCGAGGATCGAGGAGAGCAGCACCTGGGGCTTTTGTATCGGATTGGCCATGCGCTCTCGATCGACTTTGTTCGACGCCGAGAGACGGAGCGCAGGATTCTGGACGGTTGGATCCCGGCGCAGGTTGCGCCCGATACCGAGAGTATTGTCGTGGCACTTGACCAGGCGAGGCATGCAGACCGCGCAATGAAAGCACTGCCACCACGGACGCGGGCTGCTTTTCAGATGCGGCGCGAGGATCAACTTGCCTTCAAGGACATTGCGGCGGCGCTGGGCGTTTCGACTCCGCGTGCGCATCAGTTGGCGGCGGAAGCCCTGGCCAAAGTCGCGGCTTCGATGGCTGAGAATGATGCAGACCAGGAGAAACCCGACTAAGCCCCTATGATCGATCGCGCAACCGACGCGCAAGGTGAGGACCAACCCAATATGCCCCGAGACGAAGCGACCGTCAGATCAGCGCTCGATTTAGAGGCGGCTCGGATCGTTGTCTCGTTCGGAACGTCCGATGCAGCCCTATGCCGGCAGGCCTTGGAACGCTGGGCGGGAGAGGACGCCGACCGTATGGCCGCGGCGGGTCGCGTCCTGAATGCATGGTCCGCCACGGCCCCAAAGCGCTCGACAACGCTGAGGAGTTTTGCTGTCACCGCACTGCTCGGTGCGGCCTTGGCGGCGGGTGCTGTGATTTGGGATATGCGTCCCGAGCTCTTCTCGGATCATCATGCGGCGCGGCATCCAATTCTGGGACTTGAACTCCGTGACGGCGTGATCGCTGATCTCGATGCGGGTTCGATGATCGATATAGACGAGGCAGACGGTGCATTTGTCGTCGATCTGATCGAAGGCGCTGTCCATCTGTCTGTGAACTCCGAAACTGTGACCAGTCCTGTCATCGTCCGCGCGGACGAGGTTGAAGCCGAGGTGACTGGCACTCAATTCGCTGTCACGCTGGCAGACGGGTCTGTCAGTGTCGCGGTTTCCGAGGGGCAGGTCCGGGTGAGCCCGGGCGATGCGCCTGATGTCGACCACACGCGACCTTCAGGCCCTTCGATGTTGGTGGATGCGGGCACGGTTTGGCGGGGTACTCAGGCCGGGGGTCAGATCTCGACACTGCCAGTCGACGCGGTTGCATCGTGGCGCTCCAATTGGCTGGTTGTCGAGAACCGTCCTCTGCGCGAGCTCGCGGACGTGTTTGGGCGCCGCTTTACCGGGACAATTATCTTCGCCGATGGCGCGCTGGCGGATCAGCGTGTATCGGGCAGCTATCGCCTGGACGATCCGATGGCAGGATTGGCAGCGGCGGTCGCGGGCCAGAATGCTCAGGTCACCATGATCTCCCCATGGGTCGCCATCGTGAGACCGAAATAGTTCTGAGGTCCCCTTAACTTTCCGGTCCTTCATCCGATTCACATGTATCGGCGGTTTCGACGCCGACATGGATGGGGGAGCTAAGATATGAGGTCAAAGAGCAGCCTTTTGCGGGCGGTATTGGTGGGGTCAACCCTCTCCGGGACTATGACCAGCGGCGCGCTCGCGCAGAGCAACGGCCCGATTGAGATCCAGGCGCAAAGTCTCAGCGCCGCTGTCCTCAACTTTGCGCGACAAACCAATGTCCAGATCACCGCGCCTGGAGACTTGCTCAAAGACCGCTTCACAGAGGGCGTCCAAGGGACCACAGACCCGGAAGCGGCGCTGCGACAACTGCTCTCCGGTACGGGTCTTACATTCGACAAGATCCAAAATGGCACTGTCGTTCTCAGCCTGATCGGGCAGAATGGCCAAAGCGACGAACTGACTACGGATCTTATCATCGTGGAAGGCGAGAGGATCGGGCGCTCCATCGCCGAGACACCCGCGAATGTGCGCGTGTTCAACGGGCCGGAGGTCGACAGCCCGGTAAACCGGGATCTGCGCGACGCCATCGAAGCGGTGCCGAACGTCGTCTACGAGCAAGGCCCCTATCTGCCGTCGATCCGGGGCATCGATGGCACCGCTGGAGTTGAAGGCGGCACCTCCCTGACATCGGGCGCTCAACCGCGTGTGCCAATCGTAATCGACGGAATGGCGCTGCCAGTACCTCAAGGCGCGACGGCGGCAACACTCGGTGTATGGGATGTCCAGCGCGTCGAGGTTGCGCGTGGTCCACAAGCCTCCACGTCCGGAAGAAACGCGATCGGCGGCGCTGTTCGGGTTTTCACCAACGATCCCAGTTACGAGTGGGAAGCCGCAACGCAAGTCGGCTACTTCAACCAGGACGGCACGGCGAACGGCGCTTTTCTGTTCAACGTTCCCATCCTCGAAGATCAAGTCGCCTTTCGGATCGCCGGCGAGGGTTATGCAGGCGAGAACTTCGTCGAATACCAGATCCCGGGACAACTCGATCTGGCTGATGAGTTCGCCGAGCAAAGCTTGTTGCGGCTACGGCCGAAGCTCCTCGTCGAACCCGAGGCGGTTCCCGGCCTGTCGATGTTGTTCACGCTCGACTACCAGGACTTAACCACGAATTTCGACCCCAACGCGGTTGATCGCGGCGGGAATGGGTTTGTGACGACCGTTGGAACGGCGCCGTTGCTGACACGGCATATGATCTACTCCACCGAAGTGAACTACGAGATTTCGGAGCGCTTCGAGATTGAGCAACAGGTGGCATTCCTGGATTTCGACGTCGACATTCCGAATACCTCGGTCAATTTTGACCTGGATCAGGAGACGACGCGGCTTCTGTCCGACACCGTCCTGAGATTTCGCGATATCGGTATCATCGAGCGTGGGTTCATTGGCTATGCCTACGAACAACAAAACGAGGATATCGTCGATATGGGGCAGCTGGCCTCTACCGTCGATGGCGAGATCGAGAACCATGGTATCTTTGGCGAAGTGGAGATCGGCGTTCTGGCAGATGTCACGCTATTGCTGGGGGGACGGGTAGAGATCGACGAGCGAGAGCGGTCAATCACCGTTCCTGGTCTTGCCTTCTCCCAGACCACGTCTGCAGAAGACACCGCGTTCCTGCCAAAAGCCGGGCTGCGCTACCAGGTAAACGACGAGACGCTCGTCGGATACACATATTCCGAGGGCTACAGGGCCGGAGGCGCGGACTTCAACCTTTTCGCCGGTGCACCGTTCTTCATTCCCGGCCCGCTCGCCACGACCTTCGAACCGGAACGCCTGCGACAGCACGAGCTCTTTGTCCGTGGCGAGGGCTTTGAGGGCGATCTGAGCTACAGTGCAAGCGCCTTCTACTACACGTTTAAGGATGCTCAGGTCTTGGGCGCCGACCCCGCCGCGCCGTTCTTAATTGGGAACCTCCCCAAGGCGCGCGGCTTTGGTGCTGAGATCGAAGGCGCCTATCGGGTTCTACCGGGGCTTACAGTCTCCGCAGGTTTGGGGCTGCTCGATACGAAAATCACAAATGGTGGCGCGAGCGGGTTTCAGGGGGAAGAACTGGCGAGAGCGCCAAATGTCACCGCCAACGGCCGCCTGGAATATATCTCAGATCTTGGTTTCGACGTTGCGGCGGACATTAGATATGTGGGCGGGCAGCTCTACAGATTGGGGGGCGTGGATATCGACGGCTATACGGTCGTCGATCTGAGCGCTGGCTACGACTATTCATTTGAAGAGGTCGATCTGAGGGTCGATGCCTTCATCAAAAACGTCGCCGACACCCGATACGTAACCCGTGACTTTGACGGCGGCGTCTTTGTGAGCACCGAAACCGTTGGCCAACCCCGAACCTTCGGGCTCGCCGCGACGTTTAGGTTCTAGGCCGGGAAGGTGGCGTTTGCTTCACCGACGGGTTCGGCGTCCTGCGCAAGCATCCCCGGCCTCTTCACGGCCATTGGCGGTTTGACACTGTCGCTCACAGCGCTCGTCCAGTTCTTGTCCCAGGGAACGGCGCTGTTCTTGCGCGAGGCGGGGCAACCCTCCGAGGTCATCAGCCTGGTCTTCCTGGCTAGCCTGCCCTGGATCATGCGGTTTTTGTGGGCGCCTTTGATAGATCGGCATGGAAGCGCGCGCTTTGGGCATTTCCGCAGTTGGATAGCGGCGACGCAGATCGTCATTGTTGTGTTGTTCGCAGGCCTCCTGCTGACCGACCCGTCAGGCGATGTGGTCGGCCTCATGCTGGCGCTCGCGCTCCTTAGCGCTGTCATGGGAACACAGCAGACCGCCATCTTCGCCTTGATGGCGACATATCTGCAAGGGCCAGAACGTGTGAAGGGCCTTACCATAATGGCCTTTTGCTATGCTGCTGCCGGGTGCCTGATGGGCGCGGGTGTCTTGCATTTTTTGGGCGATCTGGGTTGGCATGTGACCGTGTCGGCAATCCTAGCTTTCACATGCCTGGTCTTGGTCGCACTGGCATTGACCCGCTTGGACGCAGGTCGCAAGCCCGCACCGACCGAGGTGCGATTGCTGAACCAGTTCGCGATCTTCCGACAACGCGCAGCACGTCGATTACTGGGGGTCGCGACCCTTTTGAACATCTCGGTCGCCGCGACGTATGGCCTGCAATCGCTGATGCTGATCGATGCGGGTTTCTCCGTGTCAGAGGCCAGCTTGGTGTCGATTGTGGGCGCAAGTGCCGCCGGTATGGCCGGAGGGCTTCTGGCGCGCCCCTTTGTCGAGCGGCTAGGCGGGTACTTTGCCGCGGGGTTGATCGGGGCGGTGATGGCCGTACTATGCATGATCTTCGGTCTATTTTGGAGCGCCTCGATAGCAGACCACTGGATCGTCGCATTCATCCTCGCCAACAGCGTCGTCGTGTTCGGGCTCATTCCCGCGCTTAAGAGCATTCTGATGGGCCTTTGCGGAGAGGGACGCAAAGCCACTGACATGTCCGCATTCTCTGGCGTCGAAGGCTTTATCTTCATTGGCGTCTTAAGTACCGCCACGGCGCTGGCGGACACGGTCGGCTATGGATCGATCATTTTCTGCGCGGGCCTGGTGTCTTTGCTGGGGGCCGCGGCCGCGATCTGGAACCGAGCCGAGCATCCTGGGATGGAAACAAAGGAGGTCCAAGCATGACGACTGAATTCGCGGCCGAGACGGACACCGTCATCTCCATCGAAGCGCCTGAGGATCTGTTCGCACTGATGCAGGCTAAATTCGCTGAGCATGACATCGCATTCCAACCCGATGGCGGGAGCCACGTCGTCCAGCTCGATGAGTTCGGCATGCGCATCGAAGTCGAGTTGCTGGAGGCGAGCCTCGCCGTGCGGCTGGCGGCGCGCGAAGCAGGTCATTTGTTCTTTATGAAGGAGGAACTGATCGAGATTGTTGAGAAGATCGATCCGAAAATGGCCCGCGACATCCGCTGGAGCGATGCTGACGCCCAACTCGACCGACCGCCAAATTTCGACGTGTTCCACGTCCTCGCCGTGACCGACGTGATGGATGGGCTCAGACGCATTTCCCTGCGCGCCGAACATGCGGAGCGCTTCACCACAGGCGGGCTGCACTTTCGCGCAATCGTTCCCAAGACGGCGGGTCGTCCGCCCGTCTGGCCCAGCGTCGGTTCAAACGGCGTCACCCTTTGGCCCGAGGGCGAGGATGAGCTTCACGCGCGCACCCTGACCGTTCGCCAGGTGCGGGTGGAAGAGGGTCAGCTGGATGTGGACATCGCCCTTCATGCAGGTGGCTTGATCTCAGATTGGGCGCTCGCAGCAGTACCTGGAACCGAGATCGGGGTCATGGGGCCGGGTGGAGAAACAGGGCTGCCAGTCCACACAGGTCTGATGATCGCGGGGGACAAAACAGCACTGCCCTCAATCGCACGCCTGTTGGAGCTCCTGCCAGCCGAGGCCGAGGGCGATGTCATCATCTGCGCCGAGAGCCTCGCCACTGCAACCGCCTATCTTCCACCGACGGGATTGGATCTGCAATTTATCCCGGAAGCCCATTTCCGTGGTGGTGTCCAAACGGCGGTCAAAGAGATTGCCGGACGAAAACCGATCAAGCATTTGTGGTTTGGCGGAGAGTTTGACGACGCCCAAGCGCTCCGAAAGTTCGGCAAGTCCCAGCTCGGCTTAGGGAAGGGGCAGCACTCCTGTGTCGCCTATTGGCGTGAGGGCCATGCTGGCGAAAGGTGAAGAGGCGACGCGCAACGGCGAAACTCTACGCGGCTGGGACACGCGCCTCCTCCGACCGTGGGACGCAAGCATTCCAAGACTGCGGTGCCAGAGCGGGTTCACGAGATTGGTTTTCGGGGACTTCAAACGGAGGCTAAAATGGCCTGTCTGTCCCTCTTGATGATCAATAGTCGATCTAGAAAGTTTGGAGCGGGCGGCGGGAATCGAACCCGCGTCATCAGCTTGGAAGGCTGAGGTCTTACCACTACACAACGCCCGCAGAGGCTTTAACTCATGTTTTTCAATAACTTAGTTAAGCCAACCAACTTCAGCCGCTGGAATAGCACCGCCTCGCTTGGAAGGCAATCACCTTGTCGCCTCACGATTGAGATCGCCCGGCCGGATGGTTGCGATCTGCTTTCTGGTCTCCCTCCACCGATAGAGTGGCGGGACAGCGCCCCCAACCCTCATGATCCCATGTGGAGCACAGCGCTATGCGAGGCGCGAGCCCTTTGGCCTAAAATATCCGGCGCCGCCTAGGCGCTTTGAGGCTCTCCAGCACAACGCCACCATCAATGAACTCGATCCCCTCATCCTCGAGGGTTGTCTCGATCCGATCCAGCTTGGACGTGGTTATGTCGCCCTCCCCACTCTCGAAACGGGCGATGGTTCGCAGAGAGACCTTAGCACGGTCCGACAGGTCTTGTCGGGACCAAGAGAGCAGCGCACGCGCCGCGGCGATCTGTTGCCGGCGGATCATTTTTTTCCTCAAAAGTCTTCAATTAGCTTTTTCACACATTATGTATGCGGAATACAACTTAATAATACGTATTCTGCATTAAATATGCGGATTTTGATAATTTTGGAGGGACAAATGACATTTATCGCGCTTCTGGCGTCACCGCCAATGCTGCCGTTTTCCATAGCGATGAGCCTTGTGCTTGCGCTTTTGATCATCGAACTCGGCATGTCCTTGATCGGAGGCTCGGTCCTTGGGGATGGTGACCTGGATGGCGACTTCGAGGTCGAGCTTGATGCCGAGATTGTCGATGTTGCAGATGGTCCGGCGCCGGCAAGCGCTGGATCTGCGGGGATTTTGTCATGGCTCGGCCTCGGCAAGGCACCTTTTGGGATCTGGCTGGCGGGCGTTCTTACGGCCTTCGGCGTCGCGGGGTATGTGCTTCAGACCAGCGCGAACACGATCTTTGGCGCGTATCTGCCAGTCGCCATCGCCGTGGTCCTCACCACTCCAGTCGGAATAGCCATTGGGTCCAGGTTCGCGCAGGCGATTGGGCGGGCGATCCCAAAAGTTGAAACGACGGCCATCTCGACACGCTCCTATGGCGGCAGGCGGGGCGTGATCACGGTTGGCACCGCGGCGCGCGGACGGCCCGCTCAAGTTCGCTTTCGGGACAACCACGGGAACTTGCACCACGCCATGGTCGAGCCCCTGCACGACCATCAGGAATTCGGCCAAGGCGCCGAAGTTGCCATCCTTCGTCTCAAGGACGGCTCCCTCCGGGCCATCGGGCTCGACGACTAGATCCAAGTTAATCACCAAAGGAGAGAGAGAATGGATTCCATCTTAGCCCTTATCTACCCGGTCATCGCGATCATCGTACTCATGCTCTTTGTCGGGTTTGTCATGGCCCGCCTCTACCGGCGAGCCACCCGAGAGGTCAGCCTCGTCAAAACCGGCGCGGGCGGGCGCAAGGTGATAATGGATGGCGGCACGGTCATTATCCCGCTGCTCCACGAGATCAGCCTGGTGAACATGAAGACGCTCAGACTCGAGGTCAGCCGAACTGGCGATGCCTCCTTGATCACCAAGGACCGGATGCGGGTCGATGTCGGCGTCGAGTTCTATGTCTCCGTGAATGCAACCGAGGACGGGATCTCGCGCGCGGCTCAGACCCTGGGTGACCGGACCTTCTTCGTCGATCAGTTGCGCGAGTTGATCGAAGGCAAACTGATTGATGGTCTTCGGGCCGTCGCTGCGCGGATGACGATGGATGAGTTGCATGAAAACCGCTCGGACTTTGTGCAGGAGGTGCAGAACACCGTCTCGGAAGATCTGCTCAAAAACGGTCTCGAGCTGGAATCCGTCTCGCTGACAGCGTTGGATCAGACGCCGTTCGAGAGCCTTGATGAAAACAACGCCTTTAACGCGGTCGGTATGCGCCAACTGGCCGAAGTCATCGCAGAATCAAAGAAGAAGCGCGCCCTGATCGATGCCGAGGCCGACACCGCGGTCCGTCAAGCAGCGATGGAGGCCTCCAAGCGCAAGCTCCAGATCGATCGGGAAGAGCGCGAGGCCGAGATCGCCCAGGCGCAAGAGATCGAAACACTCCGCGCCGCTCAAGAGGCAGAGATTGCCCGCCAGCGTGCCGATGCCGAACGGGAGGCCGAGCAAGCCCGGATCGTCAAGGAACGCGAAATCCGGGCATCCGAGATCGCACGAGAAGAAGCGATCCGCGCGGCTGAGATTGCCAAGGAGCGTCAGATCGAAGTGGCCGATCAAGAGCGTCAGATCGTAATCGCAACGAAGTCGGAAGAGGAGAGCCGGGCGCGTGCCTCGGCCGACACAGCGCGGGCTGAGGCCGCCAAAGCAGCCGAGGCAATCGCCACCGCGCGTCAGGTTGCTGAGGCCGAGCGCGTGAAACAGATCGCCCTGATCGAGGCCGCGCGGGAAGCCGAGCGCGCTGCAACCCGCCTGCGCCTGGAAGCTGCGGCTGAAAAGGACGCAGCCGCCGATCGCGCGGAAGCTGTTCGCGAAGAGGCCACGGCGAAAGCGGACGCTCTGACCATTCAGGCCGAGGCGAAGAAGGCCGATAAGCTCGCCGAGGCCGAAGGAACGCGCGCCCTGGTCGATGCCGAGAACGCGATCTCAGCCGAGATTGCCACGATGAAAGTCCAGCTCGCGCGGCTCGAAGCAATGCCTGCCATTGTAGCCGAAATGGTGAAGCCGGCTGAGAAGATCGACTCGATCAAGATCCATCAGGTTTCAGGCCTTGGCGGTGGGGCGCAAGGGTCGGATGGCATTGCCACCGGCTCCAGCCCGGTCACCCAAGCGGTTGATGCAATCGGCGCCATGGCAGTGCAATTGCCGGCCTTGCGCAAGCTGGGAGAGGAAGTCGGGATCAGCCTAGAAGAGGGGCTGGCCGGTGTTCTTTCCTCCGATGAAGTCGCGCGGGTCGAACAGGTCGAAGCTCCCGAAGGCGAGCAAAACGGCAAATAACAAGGTGAATGGGCGCCGCGTGGACTCGCCAGCAACTGATCCAAGGTTCAGTTACCTCGGAGAAGACCCTGTGCTAAAGCTGAAACGGATCTGCGCCCAGAACCCTACCCAAAGTTGGTCTGCGTCGACCAAAGCTCAGAGCTTGTGTCGAGATCTTGATCTCTGGGCTTGCCAAAAAGGCGTCATGCTGGACTTCTCATGGTCCAGAAAGCCGACGGATAACGCAGTCATTGAAAGCTTCGACGGCAAGCTGCGCGATGAGCTGCTCACCGTCGGGATCTTCAATGACCTCACGGAGGCCAGGGTTCTCAACGAAAGCTGACGCCGGCATTTTAACACCGTTCGCCCGCGCATATCCCTAAGCTACCAGCCGCCTGCGCCCGAAACGGTCGCCCTAACTGAGCCTGCCTCCACTTTGTGGAGGTTGCAGCCAGTTCAGTCTTCCATCGAAAGAAACGTGATGCCTACATAGAACGTGGCTGCGCAATCGGGGTATCATCAATTGAGACCAGGCGTTTTCTTCGACGCAAATCCGCCGCATAGTCAGACCAACCAGATGAGCCGGGTACTCGCTTAGGTTAGGCTGCTTCTTTGCCAAGTATCTCTTGCGATGGACATATGTCCCCACAAGTTGACCCGCTTCTGAAACGTCGACATACAAAAACGAACTTGTAGGCCCGTTTTAAGGCCAGCGTCGCCGACTGGTGTATCGACCCAGCGGAATCTGCTTAGGTTATGCTGCTAATTTGAATGCCTCGTTCGGCGTGCGCATGGCAAGCGCCTGATGTGGCCGTTTGTGATTGTAGAACTGGATCCAGTCGCCAATCGTGCGGCTCGCGTGAGCCAGACTTTCAAAGCGATGACGGTGGACGCATTGTTCTTTCAGCGATCGGATCAGGCGTTCCATCATGCCGTTCTGCTGTGGACAGTGAGGCGTGATGAACTCCTGCTTCAGGCCATAGCTGCGCACCAGTTTGGTATAGGCTCGCGACGTGAAGACAAGACCATTGTCGCTGCGGAGAAGGAACGGCTCATCGACCACACCCAATGTGCCAAACCGAGCGATCAGCGCGTGTTCAAGCGCTGACACTGTGGTAGACGCCTTACCGGATCGTGACAGATGCCAACCCAATAGTTCTCGCGTGTGGCAATCCATCACGAGCGCCAGTGTGGCCCAACCATCTTTCCCAGCCCAGATACGGCATAAATCGGTCGACCATCGTTCGTTGGGCCGCTTTGCAACGGATGGCAAAGCCTCAACGCGTGGTCGCGCTCCTATCGATCGCTTTCGCACCTGCCAGCCCTTGAGCTGAAAGACGCGCTGCACAGTGTTCTTGTTGAACCCGAGAAGCCAAGCGACGGTCCGATAGCCAAATGACGGCTCCTCTTCGATCAGTGCCTTGATGGGCTGAACGAACTTGTCATCAAGCTTTGGCGCAGCCTTTGTCGGTTTGTAGTAGACCGTGCGGCGCGGGACCTTGAACCACGCGCACAGTTTGGTCACGGGTACCACGATCCCATCGTCGAGAAGGCCTTGCTGAACGCTGCGGATCATTTGTCGTCCTCGTTCGCCATTGTGCTTGAACCAATGGCGCAAATGACTCACCCAGCAGGGCCTGGAGCTTTTTTCTGGCACGGAGCTCCAACATCGCCTCGCCATAGGCTTCTTGCAGATCGCGGAGCTGCTTCTCGTATTGCTGGCGAACATCAAGCGGATTGGCCTTCAGGGCACTCGCCACTGTCCTCGGACCAATGGCGGACAAGGCTCGTTCCATGCCCTTGCGACCGTCATCCACCCAACTCTCGATCTCAGAAGGCGCCAAATCATATGACCGGCTGGCCTCCGCCACAGTTGTCTTGCCTTGAAGGATCTCAATCACGAGCGCTGATTTGCGCTTCGCCGTCCACCTCTTGATGCCGTCTTCCAATGGTCCACTCATCGCTACGTTTTCCTCCTTGTAGCATGAGCAGGATTTCACTGGGTCGATACACTGGCTCGCTCTCCAATTGACCCGGTGATCTCAGAATCTCCGCTTACAGCAATCCCGGTATCAGACGTTTTGTACGGCTTATGTACTCTTGATACTCCGCACCGAATTCCTCGAGCATCATGGCCTCTTCTTTGGGTGCACGCAGGGCGTAGAGAAGGCCGAAACACAGAATTGCCGTCGGACCGGCGATCCAGTTGTGGAGCAGCAGGGGCTGCATCAAGACAAGGAGCCAGATACCAGCATACATCGGGTGGCGGATATGGCGATAGATACCAGAGATAGTGAGGGTATGACCCTCTCGCAACTCCAGTGTAACGCTCCAGTTTTGACCAAGATCTGCGTGGCTGCGCCAAACCAGATAGAGCGCCGGCAGAAGCCCCATTCCACCGACTGCAGTGACCCAACCGGGAAGCGCGTAATTGGCAAAGGACAGATAGCCGCTGACCAGGAAGATTATTGGCAGCAGCATCATCGAGACGGACATTCCAGCCAGCAGGACCTTTTCCAATATGTCTTTGCGAGAGAGGGCGACCTTGTTTTCAGCAGTCTGCTGCGCGAATGGCATGCGGATGAAGAACATCGCGATCGTGCCAGAAAGCCAAGCGATCGAGCCCCAGCCGTTCACGTCGGCTCGCCAAATAACGGCCACAGCTACACTGCTCAGGATAACGACTCCAATCCACATCTGCGAGTTTTTCACGGCGTGGCCCCTGTTTCTCGATCATCCATAATTTGGCGGTTCTGTTGCTTGCGCCGACCGCGATGCGGGCACCGATTTGCTGATATGCAAATCCCAGAACCGCGCATATCTGCCACCCAGTGCGATCAGTTCTTCGTGGCTCCCTACTTCGGCGATTTTTCCATCTTCCAGAAAGACGATTCTGTTTGCGGCGCGGACGGTGCTCAGACGGTGAGCGACCGCGATCACAGTCCGGTTGCGGGCCATGGCCGTTATTGCTTCGCGCATTCTGGCCTCATCCAGCGCGTCCAGCGCCGCTGTGGCTTCGTCGAGCAAGACAATTTTCGCGCCTTTCAGATGGGCACGCGCGATCGAAACCCTCTGGCGTTCACCACCCGATAGGGCGACACCTCCCTCGCCCACGGCTGTCTGCAGACCGGCGGGCAGCCGGGCGATGGTCGACTGCAACTGAGCGATCTCGATAGCAGCGGCGATCTCGGCATCGGTCGCATCGGGCTTTCCGATCTTGAGGTTGTCTGCGATTGTCCCATCGAAGAGATAGACATCCTGAAAGACGATGGCGAGGTCCGCCAACAGCGCGTCACCCGCCATGGATCTCACGTCCAAATCGCCGATCTTCACTTGACCACGCGTGACATCGAAGAACCGCGCGATCAGGCGCAGGATCGTGGTTTTCCCGGCCCCCGACGGACCGACGAGAGCCGTGAGACCGTTCTCTGGCGCTGTGAAGCTGACACCTTCCAGCACCGGCTTGCCGCCATAATCGAAATGCACGTCCTCAAGAGTAATCTCGTGACCAGTCGGCAGCTCAGGTTTCTCAGGTTCGGGTAGCGGAGCTTCATCGAGCAGCGTTTGCATGCGGCCCAAGGTCTCTTCGCTCATCCGCATTGCACTTTGAAGGTCCGCCGCACCCAAGAGAGGCTCGGCGAACCGCAGGCCGAGCACGAGGAGGGCCACCAGTTCCGGCATATCGATGCTGCCACCAAGTGCCCGGTTTACGCCCAAGATCAACAGAAGGGTCAGGGCCGCCTGGATCACAACCGTGACTGCAACAAGCCCACCCACCACATGTTCGACCTGGGCACGACCTGCCTGGCGCTGTTCGACAAAGGCCTGGTCCAGATCCTCTGCAGCAGACGCGCCGCGGGCAAAGGCGCGCAACACGGGCTGTGCCTGAGCAAACTCGACGATCCGTGTCGCCGTCTCGACTGATGCCGCGTGAAAACGGTCATCGGCTTTTGTCGTAAGCCTCTTGGTCCAGGCGACAGCGGCCATCGAGAACGGTATCGCGATGGCAATCGAGAGCGCCAGTGGCCAATCCGCAAAGATCATTGCGACCAAAATCACGATCGGTGTCGTAGACATGATGACGACCGGTCTGAGCAGATGCGCCACACCGGAGACGATCTCGATCACCCCGCGGCTCGACATAACAGCCAACTCTCCTGTCCGCTTTTCCGAGAACCAGCCCAGCGGCAGTCGCGCGATATGGGCTCCAAGACGCGCATAAAGCGCGCGGCCCAGATCGATCGATGTGACATAGCCGAGGAGTTGCGTGCGCACGCGCACGATACCATAGAGCACGAGGAAGCCCGCCAGAACCGCCCACCACAGCAGAGCGGCCTCATAGTCCTGCACCATCAGCGCGGATAGGAATGGCAGCAGTGTCACCAGACAGAACCCGATAAGGAGCCCTTCGCCGACGAGACCGAAGACAAGACGCCTGAGAGGGGTTTGATGCTCATCACCAGCGACTTTGATCAACATGTTGATCATGCGGCCGCCTCGCGTTCCGTCGCGCGCCAGAGATCGGCGTAAAGGCCGTCTTCCGACAAAAGCGTGCTGTGCGTTCCGCGAGCGACAACTCGGCCAGCTTCGAGGACACAGATCTGATCCGCGTGCGCAATCGATGTCAGATCGTGGGCAACAATCAGGAGCGTGCGATGACCGGTCCAATTGGCAAGCGCATCGCGCAAAGCGGCACCAGTTTCCGCATCGGCAAAGGCAAGCGCTTCATCCAGAACGAGGATCGGCGCTTCGGCCAAAAGCGCGCGGGCGATTGTGAGACGCTGCATCTCGCCGCCAGACAAGACAATTCCCTCGCCGAGCATGGTGTCATACCCGTCGGGT
>JBCDAS010000056.1:0-16677 GCA_039185235.1 Pseudomonadota bacterium | reverse complement strand
GCTCCGCTACAACCTCACCGAAACCCGCCTAGAGAAAATCCGCCGAGCGATTGTCGGAGACCCAAGCCTCACCCTGAACGGAAGCCCGATGATATCGGGCTATGTCGCGGATGTTGGGCAACTCCCTCCGTGTTTGGAGGCATTGTCAACGCAAACTTCTATGTGCGGACCCGGAGTGGATGACGATATCAATCCACCGACACATGGCCCTCTCGTCTTTGACGATGTTAACGGTAACGGCACAGTTGAAACCGGCGAAGAGGTCTTCCTGGTTTTTGGTTGGAATGGCCCTTATGTCCCGTCTTTCAACGGCCTTTTACAAGATGGGTGGGGCAACTCCGGGACGGCATTTGCTACTTCGGTTGGCGTTCCGGATGTTGAAGCGGGCTGGATCGTGCGGCCTGCTGCCACGAGTTTCAATGTTGCTTCTGCGGGCCGTGACCGTGTGTCGGATGCCGATGGTGGACGTACGGATATCTTCGATTTGGATCAGACGATGGAGCCCATCCAGACTGGTGACTTTCAAGTCGCGCTAGCGGGTTGGACCGTTTCCGTTGAAGTGACAAACGCGACCGCGACGGAGCCGCTAGGCATTTGCATCGGACTTTTGGGAGCAAGCCAGACCAATGAAGATCAATGGGTCGTGAGCCCAAACTCAGGATCAGTAGTCAATATCTCTGTTGGCGCGACCACCAATGTAGAATTTACCGCATCCGCGACAGAAACCACATCTATCGGAAAGAAGGTGCTTTTGGTCTTCTCGCCTGATTCTGGCTCAAGCTGCGCTTTGGCGGATAACTCGGTGGACTTCCCCGCAACGGTCTATGATCGGCAAAGTATTGTCATCGCACCTCGCAGCTTGCTTGCAGACCGCAGCATTAGTGTAGTCGCTAGTCCGTAGGTCCATTCGATGTCCGTCCTGCCCTTCTCTTCCGCAAAGACTTTCGTCGTCTACACAGACGGCGTTGTCACCCATGGTGCCATTTTTCTGCGGCGACGGGGGAAGGCGGAGTTGGTGGATCGGGCGGTCTCGGGCGCAGCTGAGCCGGTCGATGCTCTTGGCGATTTGATCGCGCAATTGGGCCAGCGCTCGGTGCCAAAGACGGCTCTTTTTGCGAGTGATCGGGCGGTTCTTGTGCGTGCTGACTTGCCGGTCGATCCGGATCGGCCACGCAAATACGACCAGATGCGCGAACTTGCTCGATGGGAGGCGGAGCCAGCTTTCTCAGACCTGCCCGATTGGACGATGAGTGATATTCTGCTCGCCTCGGGAGCGCTTACCGAGCAGCAATACCGCATGGTCGAAGCCGAGATCGAGCACACCCAGCGCCCTGGCATCCCCCAACAGCGCTTTCAGGATGTGGCGCTGCGGCTGGAGGTGATCGACCGCGCGGCGCGCGATCTTGCTGTCACAACCCAAGAGCGGCTCGCCGAACAGGTCAGCGATGCGGCCTGTGCCTGGGCCGGGGCCGCAACCGAGGAGATGACCAGCGCGCCTTATCCCTGGCTGATCTCGGCAATCTCCGAGCCGAACCGCCAAGCCTGGGTCGATGCGTTCAGGTCACACAAGATCAAGATACCCGGGCTGCTACCGGGCTGGGGGCTCGCGGCAAGTGGAGACGAGCCGCAACTGGTCCTCGAGCGCCATGACGGTGCGATCTTCTCGGTACTGGTCAACAACGGCGTCGTTGAGCACGCTCAAATGAACGATCTTTCCGCAGCGACGGCGGATGAGACTCGTGTCATTGAGCGGCTCCTGGACCTTAAGGCGCCGGATAAAGTCATCGCGATCGGTTTTGACCAAGATCTGGAGAGCCGCATTAGATGGCACGCACCGGAGGCGGAGTTTCATCCGGATTGGCCTCTTGCCGCGCTTGAGGCGCTCGCGCGGCATGATCTCGAGGGTAAACATTCGCAGCTCGTTGCGCCAAAAATCGCCCTCAGAGAGCCTGCAAAACCGCTCTTCAGGAACCCGGACTTTTACCGTGTTGGCCTGGTGGCGCTCGTGGTCTTCGCGATCCTGGGCTTTGAAGGCAAAAACCGTTGGGAGCTTGCGGGGCTCCAGAACCGTCTGGCGGAGCTCGATCAAGAGTTTACCGATAAAAAAGCCGTCAAGGGCCAGATCGAAACCAGTGTGAGCCGGTTGAACTCGCTGCAGAGCGAGGCGAAGACGCTGGAGGACCGGATAGCAGAGATCAAAGAGCGCGAGCGAAACGCGCTCTATCTGCAAAGCCGGCGTGCCGAGTTGCCGATTGGCATCCTCAACGCTGTACGCAATTCTGCCCATCCTGGGTTGGTCATGCGCTCGATCAGCGAGTCTGCGACCCTTTCAGAGATCTATATTGCGACCGCGTGGTCGGTCTCGGAAGTCGGCGCCGAGGAGTTCATCTCGGATCTCAACCGGAACCTCGCGTCCCTGGGCCTCAGCGTTGCGGATGAGACCGTGTTCCAAGAACGTGGTCTGCGCGGGATCGAAGGCTATGGCGTTCGCCTACGCATCGCGCGCAGCCCTGGTTTTGTCCTAGGCGAGGTCTCCGAATGAAACGTGCATCGCGTCTGACAGAGCGGGACAAGGATCTCTACACGATCCTGATCTGCCTGCTCCTGATCTGCCCATACATCCTGATCGTCTATGATGAGACGAGGCAGGAGACCCAGTTCACCGAGAATATGATCAACCGCAAGATCAACCGGATCGAAGTCCACACGAAGGCGCCTGAATTGCCCGACGTCAATCAGCGGGCTTTGGAGGAGCAAATCGCGAGCTTCAAGGAACAGAGTCGGGTCGCCGCGCAGCGGCTTTTGATCCGGGAGCAGGGCTTCGCGACGCTTGAATCGGTCGATGAGGTCAAGCAACTGCGTCTAGAGATTACCAGGCTCGCCGATTTTGAAGGAGTGTCTGTCGTGCGCTTCGGGGATCTCCAGGACAGTGAAGGCACTGACAGTGTTCAGGTTCTGATGGAAGAGGCTAAGAACCGTTTCGAGCGTCCTGTCATGCAGTTGGAGGTGACTTCGGACTTTGGTCGGCTGGCCGCCTTCATCGATGGGCTGAACGATCTCAGCAAAACGGTCGCCATCGTGCGCTTTGATGTGGAGGCGCCGGAGTTCAACCTCGATCCTAACGCACCAGTGCGTTCACCGCTGCTGAAAGCAAGACTGGATCTGGCGCTGTGACGCTCACAACGGCGGATCAAGGCGCGCTTCTTGAGCTGCCAGAGAACTTGACGTCCCTACTGGACTTTATGGTCGAGCAAGGTGCGTCTGACCTGCATCTCGCAACCGACACTCCTCCAGCACTGCGCTACAATGGCGAGATTGTTCGGATCAAAGGCATGCCGCCGATCACACCCGATTGGATGGACCGCGAACGCGCTGTCTTGGCGAATAACCATGACCCTGGGGAGTACCTAGCCAGAAAGTCGGTCGACTTCGGGATCAGCCACAATGGGCAACGTTTTCGGGTGAACATGTTCCGCCATCGCGGTGGGGATGCTTTGGCTATTCGGCATCTGGGCTCTGACTTCAGCTCGCTTGCAGCGTTGAACCTGCCTGCGGAGGTCGACCAGTTCACCCAGTATCAGAATGGGCTGGTCTTGATCTGCGGTGCCACTGGCAGTGGCAAGTCAACTACGCTTGCCTCGTTGATCAACTCGATCAATCGTTCCTCCGCCCGGCATATCCTGACGATCGAGGATCCGGTTGAGTACATTCATATGGATATCGGCTGCATCATCCGCCAGCGAGAGCTGCATACGGATGCCGAGGATTTTGCGTCGGCCGTCAGGGCTGCCTTGCGCGAAGATCCCGATGTTATCCTGGTGGGCGAGATGCGTGATGTCGAGACGATGCGTGCGGCGCTGACTGCCGCCGAAACCGGTCATGTCGTGTTCTCAACCCTTCACACTGGAGATGTGGTCGGTGCAATACGCCGTATGATCGGCGCGTTCCCGGCTAATGAACAGGATGCGGTCAGGCTTCGGGTGAGCCAATCGCTCAGGGCTGTCATGGCTCAACATCTCCTGCCGACCCGTAGGTTTGATGGGCGGATCCCTGCGGTTGAGCTGATGTTCATGACCACGGCGATCCGGCACCTGATCTCGTCGAACAAGCTCGACCAACTTTACTCCAGTGTCGAGACGGGCCGTGCTGTTGGGATGCGCACGCTCGAACAGTCTCTGGCCGATCTCGTCCGCACGGGTCGGATTAGCGAGGAGACAGCCTATGACCACTGTCAGGACGCAGATGCCCTTGAACGGCTGATGAGGTAGGCGCGATGGCCTTGACTGAGCAGGACTTGGTAGGCGCCGCTGTCTCAAGCGGTCTGATCGGCGAGCAGGAAGTCGACGACATCCGGCGCGAGGCCCGCCGCCTGCGCCTCCAACTGGTCGATGCCGTGGCGCGGCTGGGCAAAATCCCAATCCCGGCTATGTGGCAGGCCGCAGCCGAGCAACGCGGCTTGCCGTTCCTGAGCCCGCGCTCCTTGGCGCCAGAGCCTGCCGATATGGCGCGCTTGCCCACGGGGTTTGCGCTTCGGCGGCAATGCCTGCCCGTGCGTGGTGCGCATGATGAAGTCTTCTTGGCGCTGGCCAATCCCGATGATGCGGCCACCATTGATCAGGCAGCTCGTTCGCTCGGCACCGAAGTTCATCCCGCCCTTGCCCATCCCGACGCTCTGGAGGGCGCAATCCAGCGCGCCTTGGGCGAGGTCGCGGATGCCGCGATCGCCACCGAGGATGCCGTCTCGTTGGTCGAGGACATCATCTCGGACGCGCTTCTCGCCAATGCCTCCGACATCCATATCGAACCCGGCGAGGAACGCGTTCGCGTGCGCCTTCGGGTCGATGGTCGATTGCAGGACTGGCGGAGGGATCTGCGCCGGGGTGAGAGCGATCCAGTGATCAACCGGATCAAAGTGCTCGCCGATCTCGATATCGCCGAGTCGCGGGCGCCTCAGGATGGCGGCTTCAACTATGAGATGGATGAACAAGATGCCCGCCGGATCGAGATCAGGGTCTCCACCCTGCCGGTCAAATGGGGGGAGCGGGTGACGATGCGCCTGCTCGGCCTCACAGGGGAACAGTTTGATCTGGAAACGCTGGGCCTGCCAAAGGCTATCCACGACCGATTGGTCCAAGCGATCCAGCTCCCACATGGGGTCATTCTGGTCACTGGCCCCACGGGCAGCGGAAAGTCCACCACGCTTTACTCGGCCCTGCGCAGGCTCGACCGGCACTCCTTTAATGTGATGACTGTCGAAGACCCGATTGAACAATTGGTCGAGGCGACGGCGCAGACTCAGATTTCGGCAAAGGTGAGCTTTGCCGGTGCGCTCAGATCGATCCTGCGCCAGGACCCAGATGTGATCCTAATCGGTGAGATCCGAGACCATGAGACCGCTGATATTGCGCTAAAGGCCGCGCAAACCGGCCATCTGGTCTTCTCGACGCTTCATACCAATAACGCGATCGGTGCGATCACCCGGCTGACTGATCTTGACGTGGGGCGCTATCAGATTGCTGCGAGCGTCGAGGGGGTTCTGGCGCAACGTCTGGTCCGCCGCCTTTGCGCGCGCTGCAAGGTGGCCCGTCATGCGGATCCAGCAGAAAACGAGCTCCTTGGGCGCCTGCGTGAGGACAAAGCACCGATCTACGAGCCAGGCAGTTGCCCTTCCTGCCTTGGAACCGGATATCGCGGCCGCGTCGGTGTGTTCGAGGCGCTTTGGATCGATGACGGCCTCAGGGGCAAGATCTCGGATGGCGATAGCGAGCTGTCGATCATCAGCCATGCCGAGGCTTTCTTTCCGCTGGCAGAAGACCTAGCGGCGAAAGTGCGTGAGGGGCTGACCGATCTTGGCGAAGCCGCTCGCTATGGTTTGAGGCCAGAGGTCTGATGCCCAGTTTCAACTACATCGCGCTCAACCGCGAGGGCCAGGAGTTCAAAGGCGTGATCGACGCGCCGGACTTGTCGGAGGCGAGGCGGCAACTGCGTGCCAAAACCCTGATGCCAGTGTCGCTGGAACTCGGTGCATCCGGCGCCCGGATCGGATCTAAGTCGGGTGATCGCCGGTTCCGCCCGACCCGTTTCTTGTGGACCCGCGCTCGCGACAAGCAGTTCTTCTTTCGCCAAATGGCCCTCATGATCCAATCGGGGCACAGGGTCCGCCAAGCGCTTGAGATGAGCGCTGAACTGGTGGAGCGCGAGGGCCTCTCGCGTGCAATTCGGCGCATGGTTGGCCGGATCGACCAGGGCAAAAGCTTCTCCGAGGCTATCCGCGCCGAAGGACGGCGCTTCCCAGCCTTTGTGTCGGCGCTTATCGGGGCTGGCGAGAAGAGCGGGACCTTGGATCATGTGCTCGGTGAGATCGCAACCTCTTTGGAACAGGCGACCGAGCTTCGCAACGCGCTGCTGCGTGCCTTGGTTCTGCCGAGCATAACCCTCGTGGTCGCCTTCCTGGTGCTTGGCTTCATCGTTCTTTGGCTTGTCCCGATCCTGACAGATTTCATCGGTCGTCAGGGGGGTGACATCCATTGGACCATGCAGATCCTGGTCAATTTCACCGAGTTCATCTTCGACTACGGACCTGCCATCACGATCGGCCTTGGAGCGGCGACTTTTCTGATCCTTGCGGCCTATACACAGGATGAAGGCAGGCGTTTTGTGGACCGAGTGGTCCTCTCACTGCCGATCTTTGGGCTCACCTTGCGCCTCTACGAGATGTCTCGGCTAGGTGGAATTGGCACGCTTCTGCTCACCTCGGGCCTGCGCCAGGTCGAGACGTTGAAAGTCCTCTCGGACGTGACGCAGAACTATGCCTACCGGGCGCGCTACCTCTCGGCCGCCGATGACGTCCTGACCGGAGAACGTGTGTCAGACAGTCTCAAGGGCGGCATCTTCCCGGATCTCGTGCGCCATATGATCTCGGTCGGCGAGCTCAGTGGAAACCTCGACGAAGTCTTCTCGCGGATCGGTGTGTTTTATGCTGATGAGGTGGCAACGCGGGTGCGCGTCCTACTCAGCACGCTTGTCCCAGCCATGACAATCGCGGTCGGGGTGATCGTTGGCATCATCTATATCTCGGTGATCCTTACCATCCTCGGCGCATACAACTCGGTCCGATGACACCGCCGGTCTTTAGCATCCTTGGTTGTATCGTCCTGCTGGTGGCCTTTCCGCTGACACGGCAATTGGCCGGTCTGCTGCTCAGCCAAGCCGATCTCGCCTGGTCAACATCGTCCCGCGATTGGGCAAAGGCGAGTGCCGCGCCCGCCGATCTGCAGGCCAGATTGGAGGATCTTCGCCCCCCCGATCATGCGGTCCTCGATGCCCCCGTCTCCTGGATCCTGCGCGGGATATGGGCGGTGGCCACGGCGGGCGCCCTTTGGGCAACCGAAGACCCCGTAGCGGCGGGGTTGCTGATCCTCGCCAGCGTGACGCTTTTGACGGCAGCGCAGGTGGATCTTCGCGCCAAGATCCTGCCGGATGTTTGTGTCTTGCTCTTCGCGGCCTGTGGGATCTTGGTGTGCCTGATTGGCCACGGCCCGACGCCGGGCGACGCATTGATTGGCAGCTTGGCGGGCTTCGTCACGTTTCTCACGCTTCAAGTCGGGTTTCGTGTCTTGCGTGGGCGGGAGATGCTAGGCCTTGGCGATGTCAAACTCTTTGCAGCGGCCGGGCTCTGGGTCGGGTGGCAAGGCCTGGCGCTAGTCGGTCTGATCGCCAGCCTCTTGGGCATACTCCAGTTCACCTTGACCAAAAGAGGCTCCCAATCAGCGATCGCCTTCGGGCCGAGCCTCGCCTTGGCAACTCTGATCAGCTTGGGAGTTCTAGCAGCGTGACGAAAGTGTCAATGAACTCCCCGATGCGGCCAACCCGACGCTTCAATGCCCCTCAAGCCCGTGGTCCAGGCGAATTTGCTTCACGGCGATTTTGCGATAAATCTCGATTTGAACCGAGCGAGCGTCTGCCAGCCGATCTGAGTTGTAAAGGCCTCGCGATGGGACGCTCGACCTGTCAAACCACTGGCTGCGGGTGGTCGTAATGACTGCGCCGCCCAACATTCCGCCACCCCTCGGTTGGACGCGTCTTGCCTGGGGCTTCTCGATCGCGGGCATCGTGTTTGGCTTTGCGGTCTTCCTCTGGGCGGCTTTTGGACCTCTCAGTGCTTGGACGGCGCCAATTTTGGCCTGTGCGGCGCTTGGATGGCTGTTCACGGCTTCTTGGGGACCGCAAGCGATTGCGTGGTCTGATGAGCGCCGGTTGGAACAAGCCTACCTTGCGGCCGCAGAGGGCTCAGAACCAGACGATGATGACGGGGAGGCAGTGCGAGAGCGTATGCGCCCTGGGCGGTCCAAGCCCTGGTTGCAGATGGCGCTGGCGCTTCTGGGAACCTTGAGTGCGATCAGCGCCTGGAGCCTCGGCTGGCCTCAGCCACAGGATAGCGGAGGACTGATCTGGTTCGGCTTGGTCGCTCTCCTTGCCTTCCCGGCGCTGGTGATGGGCAATGCCTTGGCTGAGCACGCTTATCCCGGCTGCCGCCATCAAGCGCGGTTTACTCGGTTCGCCATGCTTTCGCTCCTGATCACAGGCCTCGCGATCGCGATGCAAGGCGTCGCTTTGCCTGTCGATATTGTTGCTGGCGATGCGCCGCTCAGCGTTTGGGCGCTGCGCGCCCTTGCCGTCATCCAGATCACTCTTGCGGTCGAATGGATGATCCGCGCGCTGATCTTTCCCTTCCTGCCGAACCGCGCCACGGAACGCCTGACCGACTCGCTGTTGCTCAACGCGATCACCGGGCGTCAAGCTGGACCTGGCGGTGGGTTCGAGGATCAGTTCGGCGTCGATATCAGCCAGTCCTGGGCGGTTCAGTTCATCCGCCAGAGCAGTGTTTGGTTGTTAATGATCCTCGGTGTCGCAACTTGGTTGACTAGCGCGATCACCACGCTGCGGGTTGACGAGCGTGGGGTCTATCAACGCATGGGCCATGTCTCGGCCGAGCTTTTGGAGCCCGGGCTGCACCTGCATCTGCCTTGGCCGCTCGGCTCCATCCAGCGCATCAGCTATGGCGGGATCCAGGAAGTACGCCTCAACGCAACCGCCGAGGTCGCGGCGCCGCAGGTGACTGAAGTCGAGGCGCCATCAGCCAACCATGACGATCGGATCTGGACCAAGGACCATGGCGAGGAGTTGTTCCTCATGATCGCAAATCAGCCCCGGCTGAATGCAGGCGAGAATTATGAGTCTCAGCGCCCATACGAGCTTTACCATGCCGATGTCGTGGTCACCTATCGGGTGGGTCTGGCGGCTCAGGACAGCTTGCGCGCCACCTATCACGTCGCCGATGCCGAGCGGTTGGTGGCCCAGATCGGGCGGCGGGAGCTGGTGGATCTCTTCAACAATCGCACTGCCGAGGATCTGCTCTTCGCGGATGTCTCAGCCTTCTCACAATCGCATCACCGCGCGATGCAAGAGCGGCTGGATGCTCTGAAAACCGGCATCGATGTGGTCGATGTGATCTTCGAAGCGGTTCATCCACCCGTCGCAACAGCGGCCACGTTCGAGCGTGTGCATGCGGCGGAGAAGGAAAGCGCTGTACAGATCAATATCGCCCGGGCCGAGGCCGAACAGCGCCGCGCCACTGCTCAGATCAACGCGGCGCGTACGAACGACCAGGCCCGCGCCAATGCCTTTAGCGATACTGCGGAAGCACGCGCCGAGCGGGGCGTCTTTGCCGCCGAGCGCCGGGCACATGACCAGGACAGGGAAGTCTTTGTCTTCGAGCGTTCGCTTCAGGTCTTCGAGAAGACCTTCGCCGATAAGAACCTCATCATCGTCGACCCGGAGATCAATGCGGAGCAAGGCTTTGTGGTCGATTTGAATGAACATACGCGGCGCGTTGAGCCGCAGAACTAGGGGGCCGAGGCTATGAGACGTCTCAGATCAATTCGCGTATGGATCGCCTTTTTTCTGGTGCTGCTGGCGGGGGCTGCGGCCTCGGTGGTGACAATCACACCAGATCATAGCCTCGTCGTCACCCGCTTTGGCCATCCGACCCGGGTCCTGGTCGCCGATGGGATCGGCTGGCGCTGGCCTGCCCCGGTCGAGCGGACAATTCGGATTGACAACCGGCTAAATTCGACCTCGTCGGGGTTCATCAACACGCCGATCGCCGATGGAGATGCGGTCTCGACCCTGACGATGGAGGCATTTGGCGTCTGGCGCGTGCCCCGCGATCGCAAAGCCGTCGTGACCTTCCTACGCAGCCTGCGCAATGACCAGCAAGAAGCGGCAGCGCTGCTTCGCAAGATCATGCAGTCCAAGATGCAGGAGATCGCGGGCAGCTACCAGCTGAGGCAGCTGGTGAACACCCAGGAACGGGCCACCCAACTGGCTGATTTCGAGGCGCAAGTGACCGAAAGCGCCCGCCAAGGCTTGCGCGAGGAATACGGGATCGAGTTGCTGGCTGTGCATCTCGAGCGCATGCAAGTGCCCGAGAAGACCCTGCAGAGCACGATTGAAGCCATGGCCAAAGAACGCGAAGTTCTGGCCGAGCGGATCCTCGCGGTGGGTAAAGCACAGGCCGGTCAGATACTCGCGCAAACTGAGAGCGAGGCGCGCACGATCGAGGCGAAAGCGACCGAAGAGGCCGCCAGCATCCGCGCCGGTGCCATCGAAGAAGCCAATCAGATCTATGCCGATGTGTTCCGCGAGGATCCGGAGCTTTACCGCTTCAAGCGCAGCCTCGACAGTCTCGAAACCATCGTCGGGAACCAGACCCGGATCATCATCCGCAGCAACGCAGCCCCGTTCGAGGCGATCACGAATGTGCCGGAGGCCTCCGTCGCACCCCGCACCGACCCCAATCCAGAGACGGCGCCCGAGATTGGATTCAACCAGTGACCGACCGGATCAACGACCAACAGCAATCTGGCCAGCAGGATCAGGCGCTCACCCGGTCTCTACGAACAGCGATGCGTTTTGTCAGCGCGCTGATGGTGGCATTGGCGGGGGTCTGGTTGGCGAGCGGCATGGTCTCGGTTCCCGCTGATCGGCAGGCGGTGGTGATCGCCTTTGGCGAGGCTCAGGTGAAAGCCCGCCAAGGGGGCGGCTTGGTCTGGTGGTGGCCCTCTCCCATCGGCGAGGTTCGGCTGATCCCCGCCGCCAGCCGGAAATTCGCCCTAGAGGTCAAGAGCCTCGAGCCCAATGGGGTGAGCTTTGACCCCCGGGTGCTTGGCTATGCGCTGACCGGCGATCAGGGGGCTATTCATATTGGCGGCACTGTGTTCTGGCGGGTGCGCGATCCGGTGGCCTATGCTTTCTTGGCCGATCCCGAGCGCTCGCGCCGGACGCGGGAGATCGATGCCTTCCCAAAAATCGAGCAGGCGATCCGCCGGGCATTCCAACGGGCCGTTATTCACACCAGCGCGCGGGCGGATATGAACACGATCCGAGTGACCGGCAAGGACCAAATCCGCCGCGAGCTGATCTCGAACATGAACGATCTCTTGAACAGCCGGGGCACGATGCCCTTTGCCGTGACCGTCGAGAATATCGAGTTCAACACCGACCTATTGCTTTGGACCCAGGACGCTTTTGACCGGGCTCAGCGGGCGCAAAGCGAGGCGGATCAGTTGATCGCCGAGGCCGAGAGTGCGCGGGCAAACACGCTGGCGAGCGCCGAGGAGAACGCAGCGCAGATCACCGGCTCAGCCCGCGCCGCAGCTAATGAGATGATCAGCCTGGCGCGGGTCCGCACCAAACCCATCGCGGCGCTGGCGCAATCGGACCGCGCGGATCGCGATGTGCTTCTCTACCGTCTTTGGCGCGACAGCATCGATCGCCTGTTCCAACAGGCGCATACGACCATGGTGGTTCCGAACCACGAAAATCTGCGCGTTCTTCTTCCAACTGCCGCGCCGGCGGTCAAAGGCGCAGCGGATCGGCCCGATGAGACGGCGGACTAACCGAGGGTGGAGAGGACGATGAGCTCAGACGCGAACCCACCCACAGGCGATGCTCTCAGTCGCGACGAGAAATGGTCGCTCGGCAGCCGTTTAATCCTAGCGGCTGTGGCAGGCTGGCTTTTGATTTTCAGCTGGGCGATCCGCTGGTGGGTGCCGGAGCAAGAGGATCTGGGCCTGCTCTGCGTTGGCCTTTCCTCGGTGCTGATCTCGATCCCTCTGTTCCGCAAGGCCTGGGGCGCGCTGATGTCGAACGAGATCGATGGTCTGGCCGATCAACTCGTGGTCACCGCGATCATTGCCGCCTGGGTCACGGGCCATCTCGATGCCGCGGCCTTGGTCCCGCTGGTGATGGTGCTGGGCCATGTCTTGGAGGAACGCAGCCTCTTCGGCACTCGCGAGGCAATCGCTGCTCTGGGCACGTTGACCGAGACGACCGCACGGCGGCAAACTGGCACTGATTGGGAGGAGGTCAAAGCCGCCGATCTGAAGCGCGATGACGTGGTCGAGCTGCGCCCCGGCGACTTTGTCCCGGCCGATGTCATCATCCAAAGCGGCCGCTCGGCGGTCGATGCCTCGGCCATCACGGGCGAGTCGCTGCCCTTCGATGTGGGGGTGGGCGACGAGGTCGCTGCGGGCTCGATCAATACCGAGGGCCTTCTGACCGCGAAGGTCATCGGCACTGGCGAGGAGACCACCCTTGGCAGGGTCGTTCAGCTGATGCAGGAGGCCGAGAAGGGCAAACCGCCGGTCATTCGCATGCTCGAGCAATACGCAGGCTATTACTTGCCCGTGGTCCTGATGTTCGCCTGCATGGTGTTCTTTGTCAGCGGCTCCATGACCAGTGCAATGGCGGTACTGGTGGCGGCCTGCCCCTCGGCCCTAGCGCTCGCCGCCCCGGCCACCTCGGTCGCGGCGATTGCGGTGGCAACGCGGTTCGGCGTTCTAATCAAATCTACCGCGTTCATGGAGGAGCTGACCCGCTGCGACACGCTCTTGCTCGACAAAACCGGAACGGTGACTGAAGGCTCTTTGCGCGTGGTTGACTTCACCTGTGCCGAGGGGGTTGATCTGTCCGAGGTCACGGTACATGCCGCCGCTCTGGCGGGCGCCTCGACGCATCCGGTGTCTCGTGCAGTCGCCACGCTGGAGGCCAAAAACGGCCCCGTGATCGACAACGCCAACGAGATCCCCGGGCGAGGGGTTGAGGCCGTGATTGATGGCAGGCAGTACCGCCTTGGCCGCGCCGCCCTCCACCTCGATGCCGGCGTGCCCCTCCTGGCCGAGCCGGAACATGACGGCCCCTTGGTTGGTCTCTCGTGCGATTTACAGTTCTTGGGATGGATCCATCTGGATGACACGATCCGGGCCGAGGCCCACGGAGCGCTGGAGACGTTGAGAGCGATGGGTTTCGACCGTCAGCTGCTTGTCTCCGGTGATCGGGAGGCGGTGGTCACAGACGTTGCTCGAGCTTTGCAAATCGATGAGGCTATCGGCGAAGTTCTGCCTGCTGAAAAACTCGATCAAGTGCATCGCGAGCAGCAGCAGGACCGTCGGGTCTTGATGGTTGGCGACGGCATCAACGACGCGCTCGCGCTCAAGGCGGCGAATGTCGGGGTTGCGGTTGGTGGTGGCAACACTGATGTCGCCCTGGCCTCTGCCGATCTGGTCCTGAACCATGGGCGCCTTGATCGCCTCGCGCATATGGTCCAACTCTCCCGCGAGGCGCGGGTGGTGATGAATATCAATTTCGCGATTGCGCTTGGCACCAGCCTGATCTTCGTCACCCTGGCCGCGGCTGGCCTGCTGGGCCCCGTGATGATCGCGGTGCTGCACAATGTCGATGCGCTCCTGATCATCCTCAACTCGGCACGCCTTCTTCAGTTCAATCCGGAACTCCAGTCGCGCCGATCGGATGGACCGCCGGGCAAGATCGAGGTTCAGGGAGCAATTCCGTCGGGCGCGCATTAGCAGGTCATCTATTGGCGGCGCGGTGTCTCGAAGATCGGCCAGAGAGCGATAAGCTTTGCAGAGGTTCTTTGAGGACCTGCTTGGCCGTCTTGTCCAAACTGTCTTGAACAAAGCACGTGTTTCGTTGGTTCTGCTCAGGCCCCAGCGATTGCCAGGCTCGCGGCAATTGCCAGCAGGACCCAGCCAAAATGTCCCCCTTGCGTCGCCCATAGATTGCCGATGCTGCCGGAGACAAAGATCAAAGCGACGCCGTAGACGATGATTGCGCGATATTCCTGGGGCAGCAGCACTGGCGTAATCAAAAGGATCACACTGGCAGCGAACCAGTAGAGCGCACTGAGGAACATGATAGCTTGCAGAACGCGCTTTGCTTGTATGGTTGAGGTTTGCGCCGGGCGGACGACAAGCATCTCGCCCAGGTAGCCGTGGATAATCGAGATCATGACACCCAAAAGCCCCGCGCAGTACAAGGAAAGGTCTTGCATCAGCTTCGCCTCCATACACTAGTGTATGTTTGAAAGATTAAGTGGCTGCTGTCAAGACAGTTGTGTATAGAAGCCATCATGAAGCGATTGACGGAAGGTGACTGGCTGGATCACGGGCTGCGGACCCTGGCAGTCTCGGGCCATGGCTCGCTCAAAGCTGCGAAAATGGCCGAGGCCCTTGGCGTCTCACGGGGCAGTTTTTATTGGCATTTCAAAGATATCCGTGATTTCCGGGAGCGGCTGCTTATGCATTGGCAAACCCTTACAACGGACGCGATCATTCGGGAAATGGAGGCAAAGGCGGACGAAGCGGAGCGGCTTCCTGACCTAATGGTCCGGGCATTCTCGGCAAAGCCACAACTCGAGAAAGCGATCCGCGCCTGGGCGGATCACGACGCAGATGCCCAGGCGCATTTGATCAAAGTCGACAAGCTCCGGATCGGGTACATTCACAAGCTTTTGACAATGGCGGGTGTCGACGCGAAGATCGCAGGATCACGCGCAAGATTTCTATACGCGGCGAGTTTGGGAGATGCTGCGATTGCACCCGATGCGGTCTCTCGACACAGCACTGCTGACTTACATGCACTCGCCGCTTTGCTCACCCGGTAAATTCGATGTGTTGCCGCCATCTGGGGTGCTTACCGAGCCTCCCAACCCTAAGTGAATTGGTCGTCTTTGTCCTTGACCTATCCGGGAGCTCCAATGATATTGCGCTTGATGGTTCCCAATAGCCTTTGCGCTGGACGGGATGAAAAGGGAACACGGTGCGGGCTTTGGCCTTATTCCGTGACTGCCCCCGCAACTGTAAGCGGTGAGCGACTCCGATAATGCCACTGGGCTTTCGCGCCTGGGAAGGTTGGGGCAAGCGTTGATCCGCAAGTCAGGAGACCTGCCATCTCCGGTCTGCTTTTGGGCAGATCGTGGTCACTGAAACCCCGGCGGGGCGCCATGGGAGGGAGAGACAGAGATGGACCGAGACGGCCCAGAGATCCTTCGTCCCGAAGACGCCAAGCCCTTTGCGCGGAGGGCGCGATGCTTCTTGAAAGAACAATTTCTCAGCTCGACATAGGTGAAACGACCCAGGAGCGGGCGTTGGAGATGGGCCATTTGGGCTATATGCAATGGCTGGGGGCGCAGCCTGCAATGTCAGACTATCGCAAAGAGGCGATGCGCGCTCATGCTACGGCTCTGCCATTTGCAGGCAGCTCCCCTGCAATTGCAGTCTTCTGCGATCTCCTGATCACCTCGGTTCACCTGCCATCGGTCCCGCTCGCGCTCAAGCTGCCTGATCGCCAGCGCCGTGGTGGTTCGCGGGCGCGCCGGTCGGCGCTCTGATCCGGTGCGGTGCTTTCCCCCCGAGCGGATCGTTTGCACAACCGAGGAGACGGTGGAAACCCTGTACCTCCTTGGCGAAGAGGATCGGATCGTCGGTGTTTCAGGCTATGCGGTCCGGCCCAAGCGGGTCAGGCGAGAGAAGCCACGCATCTCCGCTTTCACATCGGCTGATATCCCAAAGATCCTGGCGCTAGAGCCGGATTTGGTTCTGACCTTCTCGGATCTGCAGGCAGAGATTTCGGCCGAGTTGATCCGGGCCGGGGTGACCGTTCTCGCCTACAACCAGCGTGATATCGCAGGGATCTTGGCCATGATCCGCCATCTCGGAGCAACAGTTGGGCAAGGGCCGCGGGCCTCACAGCTCGCCGATGGGTATGAGCGGCGGCTGGAACAAGTGTCGGCCAGCGCAACGGCTCCACGCCCCTGCGTCTATTTCGAGGAATGGGACGAACCGATGATCTCGGGGATCAAATGGGTCTCGGAATTGGTCGAGATTGCCGGTGGGCAGGACGTATTTCCAGCCCATGCCACGCAGGCTGCGGCGATCGATCGGATCGTCACTTCCGAGCAGGTCATCGCGGCTGCCCCTGAGGTGATCATCGGATCCTGGTGCGGCAAGAAGGTGCGACCGGAGAAGATTGCGGCCCGACCCGGATGGGGTGCAATTCCGGCGGTCCGGGATGGACGGATATCCGAGATCAAGTCGCCGCTTATTCTGCAACCCGGCCCGGCAGCATTGACAGATGGCCTGGATGCCATTCTCGCAACACTTGCTCAAGCCGACGAGGCCGTCTCATGACCGTGACGAGCCCTTGCACAGGCATCTGCAAACTCGACGACGCAACGGGCTGGTGCCTAGGATGTGGTCGCAGCGGCGACGAGATCGGCTTCTGGGGCAGCGAGACAGAGAGTTGGCGCGCCCAGGT
>JBCDAS010000055.1:0-16680 GCA_039185235.1 Pseudomonadota bacterium | reverse complement strand
GGTCGCGCAGAGCACTGTCGATATGGTCATCGTTTCGACCTGGCCGCGGGACTTCCCGGGTCTCGGCATCTCGGCTCAGCGTCTGGCCGCACGCATTGGCGAACTTTCGAACGGCGAAATCGCAGTTCAGTACTTCGCAGCAGGCGAGCGCGTTGGCGCCTTCGACTCGTTTGACGAAGTCGCAAGCGGCAACGCCCAGGCCTACATCGCCGCCGACTACTACTGGAAAGGCAAGCACCCAGGCTGGGCGCCATTCACCGCCATTCCGTTCGGCCTCACCTATGTCGAGATCGACGCCTGGATCAAATACGCAGGCGGCCAGGAACTCTGGGACGAGATCGCAGCCGAGTTCGGCCTGAAGAACTTCGCTTGCGGCAACACCGGCGTTCAGATGGGCGGCTGGTTCAACAAAGAGATCGAAAGCGCAGACGACCTCAAAGGTCTGAAAATGCGGATCCCTGGCCTCGGCGGCGACGTCATGGCGAAACTCGGCGCCTCGCCGGTCTCGCTCCCAGGCGGTCAGATCTTCGAAAACCTCGTCTCGGGCGCGATCGACGCCACCGAGTGGGTTGGCCCCTACAACGACTTCTTCATGAAGTTCTACGAAGCGGCCAAATACTACTACTGGCCGGGCATGCACGAGCCGGGCTCGCAGCTCGCCTTCGGCATGAACAAAGCGTTCTGGGACGGCCTGTCCGACACCCACAAAGCGCTGGTCCACGCCGCTTGTAACGAAGAGAACGCCCGCCAGATGTCCGAGACCATGGCGAATAACGGTGCCTTCCTGCAAAAGCTGATCACCGAGCACGGTGTCGAGCTGCGCGAGTTCAACGACGACATCTACGCAAGCTTCGCCGAAGCCTCGCAAGAGGTCATCGAAGAAGCCCGCGATCACTCGGATCTCGCCAAGCGGATCTTCGACTCGACCCTCGCAGCGCGGTCAGAGATCGGCGGCTTCCACGCGATCGCCGATGTCGCCTTTGTGACCAAGCGTAACACTGCTCTCGACCTCTGATCTTTTGATCTAGGTCATGGCATAGGGGACGGGGCTCTGGCTCCGTCCCTTTCTCTATAATCGTTTTCTGGGGGGAAACTGATGAGTCACGCTGAGGCGCCGCTCGCCTACCCACCCTTGCCAGCACCATCGGCAAGGTCGTTCGGGTTCATGATGCTGTTTCTCATGTCGGCATTCCTGATCAACGTCGTCCTGACCTTTTGGTTCGACTGGCCCGGCATTGCGCCGGTGATGGGATGGGTGAATGATCCGGCCTCCGCGCTCAGCTACCTCCAACTTGCCTCCTATTTCGCCGCCGCCGCTGGCGCGGTCTTCTACGCGGTCTCAACCCCGCACCGCACCCTGCGCGAGGACGCGCTGCGCATCGCAATGATCAACCAATTCCTGATCCGGGCTGCCTTCTGGGTGATCTTCCTTGTGGGCCTGGCCGATGCCGTGATCTCCTTTGTCCGGGTCGAGGGCCTGCTGCCCGAGATGGTCGGCGAGGAGATGGCCACCAATCTCGGCAAATCCTCCTATCGCGGGCTCTATGTCCATGTCCCCGTCGTGCTGCTCGGCATCGCGATCGCCGCGATCACGCGCGGCCTCGGCTTTATCTGGCTGGCGCTTCTGGTCGTCCTGGCGGAGCTTGTGATCGTCTTCTCGCGCTTTATTTTCTCGTATGAACAAGCGTTTATGGGCGATCTGGTGCGGTTCTGGTATGCCTCGCTCTTCCTGTTTGCCTCGGCCTATACGCTCTACAATGACGGTCATGTGCGCGTCGATGTGCTCTATGCTGGCATGGGCCGGGTAAAACGCGGGCGGATCAATGCGATGGGCTCGATCCTCTTGGGCATGAGCCTCTGCTGGACCGTCCTGATCCTCGGCATGTGGTCGAAATCGGCGATCATCATCTCGCCCATTCTCGTGTTCGAGACCACGCAAGCAGGCTTTGGGATGTATGTGAAATACTTCATGGCGGGCTTCCTCGGCATCTTCGCCGTCTCGATGCTGATCCAGTTTGTCAGCTACTTTTTCGAAGCGACCGCGGATGCCCGCGGGGAAGAAGGCGCACGGGAAACCGTTGCCGCCGGGCATTAAGGAGCGCGCTCGATGGAACTCCTCTTTCTCGCCATCCTGGTGATCCTCATGGCCGCTGCTCTGGGCTCGGGCTATCCGGTCGCCTTTGCCCTGCCGGGCTCGGCCATCCTGACCATCGGCTTGGCTGCCGCCTCCGGCTATCTCGTGACCGGCGATGCGGACAGCTATTTTGCCTCCGGCGGCCCGGTGCAATGGCTCTCCGCCGGGGTGACCAACTTCCGAGGGGTTTATTGGGAGGTCGAGCGCGACACGCTGATCGCCATCCCGCTCTTCATCTTCATGGGCATCATGTTGCAACGGAGCCAGATCGCCGAGGATCTGCTCGTCGCCATGGCCCAGCTCTTTGGCCCAATCCCAGGCGGCTTGGGCATCTCGGTCGTCTTCGTGGGCGCGCTCCTGGCGGCGACCACGGGTATCCTCGGCGCCACCGTGGTCGCCATGGGCCTGATCTCGCTGCCCGCGATGCTTCAGCGCGGCTACTCCCAGTCGCTGGCGACCGGCACCATCGCGGCCTCGGGCACATTGGGCCAGATCATCCCACCCTCGATCGTGCTGATCATCTTGGCCGACCAGCTGGCCTCCGCCGTCGACCAAGCATCCACCGCGCGCAAGGGCCTGCACAAACTGGCCACTGGCGAGCTCTCGATGCCCTCGGAATTCGACGTGGTCTCGACCTCGGCGGGCGATATGTTCCTCGGCGCCTTGGTGCCGGGCATCCTGCTCGTCCTGCTCTATATGACCTACATCCTGATCTTCGCGATTGTGAAGCCGTCCTCGGCGCCTGCCGTGCCCCATGAGGGCGAGTATGACGCGCGCTTCTTTGGCCGGATCTTGCTGACCCTGATCCCGCCCTTGGCGCTGATCTTCCTGGTGCTGGGATCGATCATCGCAGGGATCGCCACGGTGAACCAGGCGGGCGCGATCGGCGCGGTCGGGGCGACTATTATGGCGGGTTATCGGCTGCGCGAGGGCCATGCGGGCGCCTTTATACCGGCGATCCTGGGCCTGCTCTCAATCGGCCTGATCGTCTATGTGATCTCGAACTACAACACCAATATCAAGAACATCGTCACGCCTGAAGATGAGCAAGGCCTCATGCTCGCCATTGTCGGTGTCTCGGGCCTCTCGATCTCGATCCTCTGGAGCCTCTATCGCACCATGCGGATCAACGAGACCCTGCGCGGCGTGATGATCGACACCGCGATGACGACCACGCTGGTCTTCGTCATCCTGCTCGGTGCGGCGATGCTGACATCGGCCTTCCGCGCCTTTGGCGGCGAGGAGCTGGTCAAAGAGTTTCTCGAGACCCTGCCTGGCGGCTTCTGGTCGAAATTCATCATCGTGATGGCGGTGATCTTCCTGCTCGGCTTCTTCCTCGATTTCATCGAGATCGCCGTGGTCGTGGTGCCGATTGTGGCGCCGATCCTGCTGGCGGATCCATCTGCGAACATCACCGCTGTCTGGCTCGGCGTGATGATCGGTCTCAATATCCAGACCTCGTTCCTGACCCCGCCCTTCGGCTTCGCCCTCTTCTACCTGCGTGGGGTCGCCGATGCCTCGGTGCGCACGGTGAATATGTATAAAGGCGTGGTGCCCTTCATCACGCTGCAGCTCACGGCCCTGGTGATCGTGGGGCTCAACCCGCAGCTGGTGAACTACCTGCCGACGCGGACCTCGCTCTTGGCCGAAACCGCGCCCCCGCCCCTGAACCCCCGCCTGCAATTCTCGATGGAGAACTATGTGAGCGAAGAGTTCGAAGCAAATGGCGACGCGATCAAATCCGCCATCGCCACGGCACAGGGTCTCGACCTCAGCTATCTGCCCGAAGATCTCCGCGAAGATCTGGAAGAGGGTTTCGAGAAGGCCGAGAACGCCTTCCCGCTCATGGCAGAGATTGACGAGGCCGCCGCCGCCGTGCTCGCCAAGGCCGATGGCTACCGCCCATTCCATGCCCAAGTCCGCCAGATCGAGGCCGATATCCGCCGCCTCGAGGATGAGATCAAGCATCTCGATACGGATGCCAAACGGGCCGAAGAGGGCTCGCCCCGGCAAACGCGCCTCAGGGCTGAGATCGAAGAGCTGGCGCGCGCGCGCGACGCGCTTGCCACCACAATCCCAGCCGAGTGGGCCCCGACCAACGACGCCTTCGCCCAATTGGTCCAGCGCGAGCAAAAGGCACGCACCACCTATCGCCGCAATGTCGATGACGCCTATGAACCGCTGGTCGAGGCGAGAGCAATCATCGCCGATGCCGGGCGTCTGGCCGATCTGCGCCCGGTGCTCGAAGGCCTGCCCGCCGAGATCGCAGCGATGGAGCCCGAGGCCGCGCAAGAGCGGATCAAAGAGGTTGAACGCCTCGTCCGCGATGTCGAAGGCACAGGCGAGATCCGCAAACCGCTCGCCAAAGCCCGCCGCGCACTCAAACCCTCGCGGCCCAAACCAGACGAAGCGGCGGAACAAATGGCCGAGGCGCTCACTCTCTTCGAAGAGGATCTCGCCTGGCGCAGCCGCGCCGCAACCGACCTGCTCCCAGGGCTCGAGACCTATGACGCCGCAATCCGCGACACGATCGGCCTGCGCGGCCAGCCGAAACTGCCCCGCGACCAGGCTCTCTTTGTCGCCGCCGACAGCGCCGGACACCGCGACATCGCTCTGAACTTCTAGACCAAAATGGTTTCAATCTGACTCAGGTTGAAAGCGAATTTTGGTCCAGATTCAATGTGTTGAGCAAAATCCTAGGATCTGACTGATCCAATCAGATCCGTTTTTGCTCTCGCCAGCGCCCGCCACCCACGTCCCTCCCCCGGATACGGGGGAGGTTAGGAGGGGGCTGAGGCAAAACCGCATGCGCGGTCCACGCGCATTCCTTTTGGCTCAAAGGCGTACCAAGCGGAGTGAGCCCTGACGGGCTCACACAGCTATACTGGCGTCCTGACGTACGCATTGGCGCGCGGCTCAGGCGGTCTCGGCCATGGGCGGGTTCAGCGGGTGGTCCAGACGTCCCACCATCTCCGTCGGACAAACCTGCCAGAATTTGGCGAGCTCTTCCTCCCAATGGCGGCGCAACTCCGTGGCAAGCGCGCTTTCGGTCTGGATGAGATGTTCCTCGATCAACGCCTCCAAAACGCCAGTCCAGTGGGCAGAGGCCAGCCGCTGGATCGTCAGCGTCTCGGGGTTCGCCCGGCTCAAAAAGCTCTGCTCAGGATCATAGACAAAGGCCATGCCCCCGGTCATCCCGGCTCCGAAATTGTCGCCCACCGAGCCCAGGATCACAGCGACTCCACCGGTCATGTATTCGCACCCGTTCGAGCCGCAGCCCTCGACCACCACGCTGGCGCCGGAGTTGCGCACACAGAACCGCTCACCCGCGCGACCGGCGGCAAAAAGTTTCCCAGCGGTCGCCCCGTAAAGAACAGTGTTGCCGATAATCGTGTTCTCATGCGCAACCAACGGCGTCCCCAGCGGCGGGCGCACGATGATCTTGCCACCCGAGAGGCCCTTGCCGACGTAATCATTGGCATCGCCAAAGACCTTCAGCTTCAGCCCTGGTGCTGCGAACGCGCCCAAAGACTGGCCGGCAGAGCCCGTCAGCGTCACCGTCAAGTGGTTCGCCTGCAGCTCATTATTCATCCCGAACCGGCGCACGATATGGCTGGAGACGCGCGTCCCGATGGTCCGCTGGGTGTTCTGGATCGTGTAATCCAGCTGCATCTTCTCGCCGTCTTTGAAGAACGGGCCAGCATCGGCCACGATCTGGGCGTCCAAGGTGTCCGGCACCGACGTGCGTGCCCGATCCCGGCGGTACTCGATGGCATTGCCTTCCTCGACGCGCACCAGCATCGGGTTGAGATCGAGGTCGTCGAGATGCGCCGCCCCGCGGCTGACCTGAGCCAACAGATCCGCGCGCCCGATGATCTCATCCAGGCTTTTCGCGCCGATCTCGGCCAGGATCTCGCGAATTTCAGTGGCCATCAGGGTGAAGAGATTGACGACCTTGTCGGCGGTGCCGGTGAACTTCTCGCGCAGCGCGGGGTCCTGCGTACAGACCCCCACCGGGCAGGTGTTCGACTGGCACTGCCGGACCATGATGCAGCCCATGGCGATCAGGGCGGCGGTGCCGATCCCGTATTCCTCGGCGCCCATCATGGCGGCAATCACGATGTCCCGACCGGTCCGGAGCCCGCCATCGGTCCGCAAAGTGATCCGGTCACGCAGATCATTCATGGCGAGGACTTGGTGGGCCTCGGTCAGGCCCATCTCCCACGGCAGCCCCGCATATTTGATCGAGGTCTGCGGGGAGGCCCCCGTGCCCCCATTATGGCCGGAGATCAGGATCACATCGGCCTTCGCCTTGGCGACCCCTGCCGCAATCGTGCCGACGCCTGAGGAGGCCACCAGCTTCACGCAAACCTTCGCATCCGGGTTGATCTGTTTGAGATCATAGATCAGCTGCGCCAGATCCTCGATCGAGTAGATATCATGATGCGGCGGCGGGCTGATCAGCGTCACACCGGGCGTCGAATGGCGCAGCTTTGCGATCATCTCGGTGACCTTGAAGCCGGGCAGCTGACCGCCCTCACCGGGCTTCGCACCCTGGGCCACTTTGATCTCCAGCTCTTGGCACTGGTTGAGATATTCCGCCGTCACCCCGAACCGGCCCGAGGCGACCTGCTTGATCTTGGCCGAGGGATTGTCGCCATTGGGCTCCGGGTGGAAATGCTTCGGATCCTCGCCGCCTTCGCCCGAATCCGACTTCGCCCCGATCCGGTTCATCGCCACATTCAGCGCCTTATGCGCCTCGGGGCTGAGTGCCCCCAGCGACATCCCCGGCGTCACAAAGCGCTTTCTGATCGAGGTGATGCTCTCCACATCATCCAGCGGGATCGGCTTGCCCACGGGTTTGAAGGCCAACAGATCGCGCAAATGGATCGGCTTTTGCGCCCGCATCCCGTCGGAGAACTTCTTCCAATCGGCATAGGAATTGCGCGTCGCCGCCGATTGCATCAGATGCATCGAGGCCGCTTGCCAGGCATGGGCCTCGCCCCGGCGGCGCAGCTTGTAGATCCCGCCGATTGGCAGCACATCCGCATCGCCCTGATAGGCGCGCTCATGCACGGCGCGGAGCTTCTCCTCGATCCCCCAGGTGCCTATCCCTGAGATCCGGCTCGGCATGCCGGGGAAGAACTCAGCCACCAGCGAGCGCGACAGGCCGACCGCCTCGAAATTGCAGCCCCCGCGATAGGAGGAGACGACCGAGATCCCCATCTTCGACATGATCTTCAGAAGGCCCGCATCGACCGCCTTGCGGAAGTTGCCAACCGCCTGCTCAGCCGTCAGATCGCCCAAAAGCCCCCGTTCGACCCGGTCGAGCAGACTGTCCTGCGCCAGATAGGCGTTCACGGTCGTCGCCCCCACACCGATCAGAACGGCAAAGTAATGCGGGTCGATACACTCGGCCGAGCGGATATTGAGCGAGCAGAAGGTCCGCAAACCCTGCTGCGTCAGCCAGCTATGCACCGCCGAGGTCGCCAGGATCATCGGCATGGCAATCCGGTCATCCGCCACCGCTTTGTCGGTCAGGATCAGGTGCCCGGCGCCCGAACGCACCGCCTGCTCGGCCTCTGCCCGTACCCGATCAAGCGCCTCGCGCAGAGAGCCCGTCGGCGCGTGCTTGGTGAAGGTACAATCGATCTCGACATAGCTGTCGCCAAATGCCTCGACCAGATTGTCGAACATGGCGTTCGAGACCACGGGGCTGTCGAGCGTGATGATCTCGGTCTGGCTGCCATCCTGATCCAGCACATTCTTCAGGTTGCCAAACCGGGTCTTGAGGCTCATCACCCGCGCCTCGCGCAGACTGTCGATCGGCGGGTTGGTCACCTGGCTGAAGTTTTGCCGGAAGAAATGGCTGAGCGGGCGGTACTTGTCCGACAAGACAGCCGAGGGCGTGTCATCACCCATCGAGCCAATCGCCTCTTTCGCATCCTCGCCCATCGGGTGGAGGATCGTCTCCAACTCCTCCATCGTATAGCCTGCCGCAATCTGGCGGCGGCGCAGATCGGCGCCCTCGATCTCCTGGCTCTCCCGGGCGCCCTCCAGCGCATCCGAGAGCTCGTTGATCCGGCCCGTCCAATCGTCATAGGGCATCTCGGCGGCCAGCTCGTCCTTTAGCTCCGCATCGTGCAAAAGCCGCCCCTCGGCCAGATCGATCGCCAGCATCTCGCCGGGGCCCAGCGCGCCCTTCTCCAAGACAGCGCTTTCATCGACCGGCACCATGCCAACCTCCGATCCCGCGATCACCAGCCCATCGCCGGTCACCACATAGCGCATCGGCCTCAGACCATTGCGATCCAGCCCCGCCACAACCCAACGCCCATCGGTCATGGCGAGCGCCGCGGGCCCATCCCAGGGCTCCATCACCGCGTTGGAATAGGCATACATCGCCTTCCACGCATCCGGCATGGTCTCGTCATTCGACCAGGCCTCGGGCACCAACATGGTCTTGGCCATGGGCGCAGGCCTGCCCGCGCGGACCATCACCTCGAAAACCGCATCCAAAGCCGCACTGTCCGAGGAGCCCTGCGGCACAATCGGCTTGATATCCTCGGCCAAGGGCCCAAAGAAGCTCGAGGCCATGCGGATCTCATGGCTCCGCATCCAGTTCAGGTTCCCCTTCAGCGTGTTGATCTCGCCATTATGCGCGAGCATCCGGAAGGGCTGCGCCAACCACCATTGCGGGAAAGTATTGGTCGAGTAGCGCTGGTGATAGATCGCGAAAGACGAGACAAACCGCTCATCCATCAGATCCGGGTAGAACACCGCCACCTGCTCGGCCAGCATCATGCCTTTGTAGATGATCGAGCGACACGACAGCGAGCAGATGTAGAGCCCCTGCACCTGTGCCTGCACCACCGCCTTCTCAATCCGGCGGCGGATGACATAAAGCTCGCGCTCAAAGGTCTCCTCATCCGCGCCCTTGCGGTTCGAGACCAAGATCTGCTCGATCTCCGGGCGCGTCGCGTTGGCTTTAGTGCCGAGGCAGGAGATATCGACCGGCACCTGCCGCCAGCCATAGATGTAATAGCCGAGCCGCAGGATTTCGGTCTCCACGATGGTCCGGCAGACCTCTTGGGCGGCAAAATCCGTGCGCGGCAAAAAGACCTGACCGACCGCAATCAATTCATCGCCGGGCGCATGACCAGTGCGCTCGATCTGCTCTCGGAAGAAAGCACGCGGGATCTCCACATGGATGCCCGCCCCATCGCCGGTCTTGCCATCGGCATCCACAGCCCCCCGGTGCCAGATCGCCTGGAGCGCAGTGATCCCGCTCTCCACCACCTCGCGACGCGGCTCGCCATCGATGGCCGCAACCAAACCCACCCCACAGGAGGCATGCTCCTCCTCCGGCAAATACATGCCAGTGGTCGCCAGACGATCCCGCTTCGCTTCGTATTCCGCGATCCAGTCGGTTGGGGAATTGGTCATTGGCTCGCTCCTTGGCCGTGGATCCTCATGCTGATCCAAAACTCTTTATGTCTTTCCGGGGAAAAATCGGGGGCACGGTTGATCCCAATTGACGATAGAGTGGCATCACCGACATCCGCTTCAACCTCGTACAATTTGACCAGGTCCTTCATCACTTTCCAATCTTCGCCGTTCGGACGAGGAGGCCCCTGATACGTCACAACCAAACGCTTCGGATCATGTTTTGAACTGATCTCGATCACGGCCTGGAAAGACAACAGCACCGTTCCAGTGGGCACGACACAACCCATATATTCAGCCGTGATCATCGCAGGAACAGGAGGGGGCCCTGGCAATGTGGGGCGACCTGCTACCCCAGCGTAATGGTAAATTGGCGGTCGCGTTTGGAAGGTTTCGACGTTGCCACCCTTGCGCACACGAATCGTTCTTCCGAAAGCCGCCAAGAGCTTGGAGTTAATCTCAGCCTCAACGCTAAGCTCAACCATTTCGATCCAGCCAAAACTGGTGCCGCACTTCGCAGGATCAATCGGATGGATGGATGAGCTTCCCTCGGCATCGCTATCCCGCTCCGTGGTTAGAATATAATCGAAAGCTGGCTCGTCCGCACGAGCCGAGTTGATGCCTACACCGATAACGACCGCCAACAGCAGGCCGCTTCGGGAACCTGCAAACAACTTACCGAGGAAGGTCGCAGCGCCGAAAATTTGGCCTCTCATCGTTCTCTCCCAAAAGCGTCAGGTATGCTGACCTATACTTTTTGCATACACATTGAATACATTCAGTATACTAAGTGTATGCAGACCGAGTTTTCGGCCAATTCGTCTCGTTCTGCTACTCTGCGGCAATCTTTGCGGCCGTGTTCAGACGTTCTGTGATCGCATCCGCCGCTTCTCGGCCATCCCGGATTGCCCAGACAACCAGGCTTGCGCCGCGCACGATATCGCCCGCGGCATAGACCCCCTCCAGCGCTGTCTCATGGGTGCGGAAATCCGCCTTGATCGTGCCCCAGCGGGTGACATCCAGGCCCTCCACATCCCAGAGCGTCGGCAGATCTTCCGGCTCAAACCCCAGCGCTGTGATCGCCAGATCGCAAGGCTCGGTATAGTCCGAGCCCGGCACTTCCTCGGGTTTTTGCCGTCCGGTCTGATCCGGCGCGCCCAGGCGCATTTTGACCGCTTTCACGCCGGTGACATGGGCATCGCCGGTAAAGCCCTTGGGGGCCGCAAGCCATTCAAATTGCACGCCTTCTTCCTCCGCATTGGCCACTTCGCGCTGCGAGCCCGGCATATTGGCGCGGTCCCTACGGTAGAGGCATTTGACCGATGTGGCGCCCTGGCGGATCGCGGTGCGCACGCAGTCCATCGCGGTGTCGCCGCCGCCGATCACCACGACGCGCTTTCCTTCGGCATTCAGCGTGCCATCTTCGAAGGCGTCGATCCGGTCGCCCATGCCCGTCTTGTTCGAGACCGTGAGGTAGTCCAACGCCTGCACGATCCCCGCCTGGCCCGAGCCCGGGCCACTGATCTCGCGCGTCTTGTAAACGCCGGTTCCAATCAGGATCGCATCATGGGCGGAGCGGATCTCGTCAAAGCTTTTCGTGACGCCCACATCGCAGTTCAACTCGAACGTCACGCCCGCCCGCTCAAGCTGCTCATTGCGTTGAATTACAACAGGTTTTTCCAGTTTGAAGCCGGGGATTCCATAGATCAAAAGCCCGCCTGAGCGGTCATAGCGATCATAGATCGTGACCTGAAATCCGCGCCTGCGGAGGCGGTCTGCACAGGCCAATCCGGCAGGCCCCGCACCGATGATCCCGATGCTCTCCGGGCGCTCGGTCTCGGGCGTGATCTCGGCGACCCACCCCTCCTCGAACGCCATGTCGGTGAGGTACTTCTCAACCGCGCCAATGGTGACCGTTCCGTGGCCCGATTGCTCGATAACGCAATTGCCCTCGCAGAGGCGATCTTGCGGGCAGATTCGGCCACAGATCTCGGGGAAGGTGTTGGTCTCCTGGCTGACCTCATAGGCCTCCCGCAGGCGCCCCTCGGCGGTGAGTTTCAGCCAGTCGGGGATGTTGTTATGGAGCGGGCAGTGGTTCTGGCAAAACGGCACGCCGCATTGCGAGCAGCGCGCAGCCTGATCAGCGGCTTTTTCGGCAGCGTATTGGCGGTAGATCTCGCCGAAATCCTGGGCGCGTTCCTCCGCCTCCCGTTTCTCGGGCATCTCGCGGTCCAACGAGATGAATTTCAGCATTTTCTGGGCCATGATACCTGTCCATCCGAACCAGTAACTCTCCTGCCGATGGGTCCTGCCTGCTCCCTAAAACAGCGCAAAATCCAGCCGGAGCGCGTGCTTACCTGCTTTCTGGGCGCAATAAAAGACAATATTGCTTACCTAATAGGAGTTTTTCCACGGCTACTGGGCATGGGTCACGCGTAAGGGCGTTCCGCCTTCGGGAAATTAGGTCCGAATGCGAACCTTTCTTTCCCGTTGCGTCCACAAAATCAGATAGTACCAACGGGACTACTGAGCAACCTACCTCTTTTGGACCGAGAATCCCAGCATGGAGCTCTTCGACATCGTTGCCCTCTCCCTGATCCAGGGGGTCACCGAGTTCTTGCCGATCTCCTCCTCGGGGCACCTGATCCTATGGCCGCTGCTCACGGGCCGAACGGATCAAGGAGTGACGATGGATGTGGCGGTTCATTTGGGCACGCTGGTGGCGGTCATGCTCTACTTCCGCTCCGATATCGCCCGGCTGTTTCAGGGGACACGCGACATCTGCCTTGGTCGGCTGAGAACGCCCAATGCCCGCCTCGCATTGTTGATCGCGCTGGCCACCCTGCCGGTTCTGATCGTTGGACTGATCCTCAAACGCGCCGATCTGCTGAGCGCTCTTCGTTCGATCGAGGTGATCGGCTGGGCAACCTTGGTGGGCGGGCTTGTGCTTTGGCTCGCGGACCGTCTTGGGCCCGAGACAAGGCGCAGCGCTGACTGGTCGATTGGCGGTGCTCTGATGATGGGTCTCGCGCAAGCAGCAGCGATTGTCCCGGGAACTTCGCGCTCAGGCGCCTGCATGACCATGGCGCGGGCTTTGGGGTTTGAGCGGGCTGAGGCAGCGCGGCTCGCGCTCCTGATGGCAGTGCCGACGATCCTGGCGGCGGGGCTGGTCGAGACGGCGGGCGTGGTCGCCAATGGGAACCTGGAAGTCGGCGCGGAGCTGTTGCTAGGGGCCGCCCTCTCCTGCCTCTCCGCCTTCGCGGCGCTGTTTGTTATGATGCGCATGTTCGCAGCGACCTGGACCATGCTGCCATTTGTGATTTACCGGCTGATCCTGGGCACGGGGTTGCTGGCTTATGCTTATCTTTGACCGGGCGCCGTTTGGGATAATGCCCTGAAATCAAGGGATCTTAACGTGGATCAACCCGAGATCTGGACGACGGATTGGCTCCTGCGCGATTCAAAGAACATCCACTTGGAAAAGCTTGCGGTCGGATCGGAAGAACGCAGGCTCAGGCGCAAAGACTTTATCTGGCCGATCTGCAATTACCTGCCTGTCGACCCTGCTCAAGCCCCCATACGCGCTTGGGACCGGGGTATTTCCAGGCAGGATCGGATGGTGTCTCTCCCCGACTTCTTCACCATTGCAGGAGGTTTACCTTGCGTGACGCAAAAGGCGCGGGAGTTGCTTGAGCGTTTCGACATCGGCGACAGTCTGTTCTTTGAGGTGCTGTTCAGCGTGAACCGCGATTTCGACGTGGCGGGGGGACCGTATTTCTTCTTCAATATGACCTGTCAGAAATCCGGCACTGTTCTGCCCGATCAGTCGCCTTTGCGTAAGATGGAGTCTGGCAGGTGGCAACCAGATTCATACGGAGCGGGCTCCCATGAAGGCTACACTGTCAACGCGTCCTCGCAGGAGGGTTGTGACATCTGGGGGGATCCGGTACTCATCAAAACGGTTTTTCTATCGCCGTCCCTCGCGAGCGCGATCCGGGATGCGAGGCTTACTGGAAGGCGTCTTTTCCCCTGCAAGCTCAACGCCAACCCCGTCTAAACGCAGGATAATCTTGTGAAAAACATCGATCGCCAAGGCCTCTTCATCACTCTGATCATGGGGCTTATCGCAGGCTGGCTGGCGAGTTTCATTGTCGGCGGTGGCGGATTAATCCGCTATATCATCTGGGGCGTTCTCGGCGCTTTCGTTGGCAGCTTCGTGCTGCCTTTGCTCGGGGTGAAGCTCAATCTCGGGCACCCCATCGCCACTCAGATCGCAGTGGCAACGATCGGTGCAATCCTACTGGTCTTGATCGTGCGGCTGATCGCTTAAGCGCTAGGGATTATCCGCGCTGTCGGTCAAGGCGGTGTACTGACCATAGGGCCGGTGCGCGTAGAGATAACTCTCGATCACCGCTTCAGGGGCGGTCGGTACGATGCCGAGCTCTTCAAAGCCCTTGGCACCTTCCGCGACCACGTTGTCGCGTGCGAGCATACGAACCTGATCAAGCGTCAGGGGCGGGTTCGGCAAGAGCTGGAGAAAACGCGCCTGGATCTTTGCCGCAAAGAACGGGATGTCCAGGACCAGCCGCTTGCGCCGAATGGTGGTCAGCATCAGATCCATCAAATCGCGGAAGGAATAGGTCTTTGGGCCGCCAAGTTCATAGATCCCTGCCTCGACCTCTTCTGTCAGCGCTTTTGCGGTTGCCGCCGCCACGTCTTGAACCCAAACCGGCTGGAACTTGGTCTCGGCTCCGATCACCGGCAAAAACGGGCTGAAACGGGTCATCGCCGCGAAACGGTTGAAGAACTGATCCTCCGGCCCAAAGACGATCGAGGGGCGCAGGATCACCGCGCCGGGGAAGGCTTTCGTGACAACGGCCTCCCCCTCGGCCTTTGTTCTGGCATAGGCCGCGTTGCTTTCGGGATCTGCGCCAATGGCCGAGATGTGGACCATGCGCATCACATCCGCATCGGCGGCGAGGCGCGCAACCCGGCCCGCGCCTTCGGCCTGGACCGCGCCAAACTTGTTCTTCCCACTTTCAAACAGGATGCCGACGCAGTTGACGACGGCAGTCGCTCTCTGGAGCACTTGCGCAATCGAGGCATCGTCGCGGATGTTGCATTGCACCGGCTCAACTTGACCGACAGCGCCATAGGGCTTGACGAATAAAGCGTCATTGGGACGGCGGCAGGCGACCCGCACACGCCAACCCTCCCGCGCCATCGCCTGAGCGATGTAACGGCCCACAAAGCCGGAACCACCAATCAAAGTGACAATAGGCGCAGCGCTTTGGGTGTCATTCATCGCTCTTCTCCTGGCCAGATGCGGGAGAGGTAGGCTGAGGGCCGCAACCCGGCAAGGCCGCAATTTGTCCGGGTCTCAGTTGGGACGAAAATCTCCGAGCAGATGCGTTGACAAGATCACCCCCCCTGGATACACGAGCGATCTCTGATCGAAGTCCGACCCGTGCCCAGGTGGCGGAATTGGTAGACGCGCTGGCTTCAGGTGCCAGTTCCCGTATGGGAGTGGAAGTTCGAGTCTTCTCCTGGGCACCAACTCACCCTCTCATAGCTGCTCATAATCGCTCAAAATACTAGCTATTTCAGGCGCTTGTCGGGTACCATCTGAACATAGAGGATCACAGGAAGCCGCCGGTACCCCAGCCTAAGTGGGGTACGTGATGGGGGTACGGAGACCGATTTGGAAAGGTGGCACCCCACATGGCCCTTACAGACCTGAAAGTGCGGAAAGCCAAAGCAGAGGCAAAGCCCTATAAAATCTACGATTCTCTGGGCCTCTTCGTGTTGGTGAAGCCAAACGGCTCGAGGCTCTGGAGACAGAAGTACAAGACGCAGGGAAAGGAGCGGCTACTCACGCACGGCTCCTATCCCGAGGTCTCACTACGGGAAGCCCGCGAGAAGCGTGATGCGGTGCGAGCCCAGCTGGCGGACGGCGTTGATCCGGCAGTCCAGCGAAAGCTTGATCAGATTGAAGCCGAGACGATGGCTCGAACGACCTTCTTGCTGATCGCAGAAGAGTTTCTGGAGCAGTCCAGAGAACGCGAGCTGGCCGAAGCTACAATGCGGAAGAAGGAGTGGCAGATTCACACGCTTGCCGAGCCGCTGCATCACCGACCGATATCGGAGATCAGCTCCGCCGAAATCCTGCACCTCGTAAAGAAGATCGAACGCAGTGGACGGCGTGAGACAGCTAAGAAGCTTCTTGGCACCCTCTCTGGCGTGTTCCGGTTAGCGGTGGTTACGCTGCGAGCGGAGACCGATCCCACCTATGCGGTGAAAGGATCCCTGCTACCGCCCAAGCACGTCAGTCGCGCAGCCATCACTGACGAGAAGGAGTTCGGGGCACTCTTGCGTGACATGGAGGCCTTTACCGGGTGGCGCGTGATTATCGACGCCATGAAGTTCCAGATCCTCACTATGACCCGTCCAGGTGAGGTGCGGGGAGCGAAGAAGCAGGAATTCGACCTTGAGAAGCGCTCCTGGACGATCCCTGCAGAGCGAATGAAGATGCGACGAGATCACATCGTTCCGCTATCCGATCCGGCGCTTGAGATCATGGAGGCGAATTGGCCTGATGTGGAAGGTGCGGACCTTCTGTTTCCGTCTATCGTCTCCAATCGGAAATGGCTTTCCGAGAATGCATTTAACTCGGCGCTGCGGCGGATGGGGTATGGCAAGGAAGAAGTGACCGCTCACGGTTTTCGCGCCACCGCCAGCACAATCCTCAACAACCGTGGCTTCGATGGCGAGGTGATTGAAGCGGCGCTGGCGCATCAGGACAAGAATGTGGTGCGGCGGACTTACAATCGAGCGACGTATTGGGATCAGCGCGTAGTTTTGATGCAGGAGTGGGGGGACCTGGTGGATGTTTTTCGCCGTGGGGATGTCACCCAGTGAAGCTCAGTGAGAAGCAATGTTCAGTCACAAAGTTTGGATCTGTCGAGAGGATGTGGGAGACAGAAGGAATCCGAACTTTGCCGGGTCCGTCACTAATTCAAGGCCAATATTTTCTATTGAAATCAGATACTTGTCGAGAAGCCTCCATAAGCAATGAGTTAGAAACGGCGGTAGGACTTTGG
>JBCDAS010000054.1:0-16711 GCA_039185235.1 Pseudomonadota bacterium | reverse complement strand
TCGAGGGAGAAGGTGCAGCGCGCAGCGATCTCCGCCGTGCGGTGCACGGCGGCCTCATGGCCCACGAAGAGTTTGAGCATATCGCGCTCGGACCGCAGGCGGGATTCCGAATTGGGCAGCGCCCGGGTGCCGATGATGGCCATGGTGCAGCGCTCGCGGATGCAGGTGAGCACATCGGCAAGCCTGCGGCGCGAGGCGCGATGCAGGAGCGGCGCATTGGCGGCGATGAGATCGAGGGAGAGCTGGTCTGCAAGCCTGGCATAAGCCGCAATCCGCGCCCCGTCGCGCCCATCCCAGCGCGGGGTCGCGGCGAGCCAGCAGCGCCCTTTGAAACGGCGGGTCACCCGGAGCGCCTCGGGCAACACCGTGCGCCCGCCGGGCTTCGAGATCAGCCCCTCTGTCACCGCCGCAGGGTCGGGAAGATGGATCAGCGCGAGGAGGCCTTGGGTCCGGAGGAAATCATCGAGGGTGAGGGCGCAGCCGCCTTTCTCTGCACGGCGCTTGCCGAGCGTCAGGAGACGCGTGAGCTCCGCATAGGCTTTGCGGTCTGGCACGAGGGCTGTGATCTCAATAGCGCTATCGGTGAAGCTGAGCCTGGTGGCGATGATCAGCTTTGGCAGGCTTTGGATCGGTTCAGGCGGTGGTTCGGCCTTTGGAGCCGAGGGGGGCGGGGGCCCGTAGGTTTTGCGTGAGGAGGGATCCACCCGGTGCTGGGAGCGGATACGCGCATGCTCACGCACATCCTTGCCGGTGATATTGCGGTCCTTGCGTGCCACCTCTTCGCGCTTCAACTCACGCAGGCGCACATGGGCGCGTACGACGCCTGCCAAAGTGTTGCGATCGGCCAATGCGATGGCGCAGAGGCCTAACTCGGCGGCGCGCTCCACCATCTCCTCCGGATGGCTAGCCCCGGTGAGGAAGGTGAAATTCGTGGTCGCTGACAGCTCGGCAAAGCTCATGTTCTATATTTGTTCTCAATTGGCCGAGTCGGCAAGGGCTGCTTTGCCGCGCCTCCTGTCCAGTCTTGAGGACGTCGTGAATCTGCGCTATTTTGACAAATGCAGGCGAACCGGCTCCAATCCCGGACCGGCGCATGCGATAGAGGAGAGCGTTCTGAGCGAACACACCCACGTGGCCCCGTCGACCTCGACCGTGTCCACCCCGACCGCGCAAGCTGATCAGGCTGCGCCGCTTCTCGATACGATCATCACAAGCCTGGAACAGGACGGTGCGGAAGATCTCGTCACCATCGATCTTGCCGGCAAATCGGCCGAAGCCGACCATATGGTCATCGCGTCTGGCCGCTCAACCCGGCATGTCTCGGCCCTTTCAGAAAAGCTGATCGACAAGCTGAAACAGGCGCTCGGCCACAAGGCGCGCGCCGAGGGCAAGGCCAATGCCGATTGGGTCCTGCTCGATGCGGGCGATGTGATCGTGCATATCTTCCGCCCGGAAGTGCGCGCGTTCTACCAGCTCGAGAAGATGTGGATGCCCAGCCCCGACACCACTGCGCGCCACGCGTGAGGCTGACAATTGCGGCCGTGGGGCGGCTTGCCCCCGGCCCTGAGAAGATGCTGGTGGAGGACTATCTCTCTCGCGCAAATGCGGCGGGAAAGGGCATGGCGCTCTCCCCCGTTTCCTTGATCGAAATCGATGAACGCAAAGCCCGCGGCCAAGCGGAGCAGAGCGAGAAACTGTTGGCCGCCGTGTCTACGGGATCACAGATCATGGCGCTGGATGAGCGCGGCAAGAACATGACCAGCCCAGAATTCGCCAAACTGCTGGGCCGATTGCGCGATCAGGGGATCGCGGAGACCTGTTTTCTGATCGGCGGTGCGGATGGACATAGCCAAGCCATACGGGACCGCTCTAGCCTGTTGCTGAGCTTAGGCCCCATGGTCTGGCCGCATATGCTGGCCAGGGTCATGCTCGCTGAGCAAATCTACCGTGCGATTTCGATCCTCGGCAACAGCCCCTATCACCGGGCATAGGTCGCGTCAAAAAACGCCCGCTCCAGCGCGACCGCCCGTGCGAAATCATCGGCCACTTGCGCTTGCTCTGTCGGATCCAACCGCTCCCAGGCCTGGTCAAGCTGGTCTCGCAGATAGGCCACGACACCTTCAAACCCATCGCCCGAATGCAGGGTGATCCATTCAGCGAAATAGAATGGAAGCGCCGCTTTGGGCGGCGCAAACGGGGTGGCCCAACTCAGATAGGTCCATTCGGCGACCGTGAGAACAGCGATCATTCGCGCGTAGGAGCCCGAGGCCGCTGCCTCTGCCATCAGATCCCGGAATGCGATCGTCTCGGGCAAAAGATCCGGGGCCACGCGCTCCGCCTCCGCCACGCCAAGCGCATCGAAGGAGCGGTGAAAATATGTGTTCTCTGGCCCAGTGATCACAGCCAGGAACTGGGCAAGCGGGACGCTATCCGCCAGAGAGGGCGCTTCCGAGATCGCCCGCGCCGCCAATCGCACAAAGCCATCGATGAAGCTGAAATCCTGCACCAGATAGCGCCGCATTGTCTCTTGCGGCAGCGTGCCAGCCGCGAGCTCTCGGCAAAAGGGATGTTCAGCCACGGCAACCCAGGTCTCGAGGCTGGCTTGGCGAAGCTGTTCGGATGGCCGCATGACCGCTCCTCTTATTCGTGGTTGTGAGTGATCTGGCGAGCGCCCGCAGGTCCCGCGCGCCCCTTGTTAGGCAGCGGATCGGGCGAGACGCAAGCGCTCATCGCGACGCTTTTCCCCAAACGCGCCCAAAGCGACGTTTTGACCAAAGCCGCGTGCCCTCTATTTCGAGAGATCTATGGAGGTGCCCATGCTCAGACCCGCCCTGCTTCTCACTCTGCTCGCGCTCCCAGCTCAGGCCGACATCACGGCTGAGTTTGTCGAGGGCGCCCCGAAAGACCGGTTCCGGATCGTCAATACATCGGCCTGCCCGACCGGCCCGCTGGAGGTGACGATCGACCTCTCCACCTCGCCCGCCGGCCTGATCTTTGACACAACCGGCAGCGGGGCAGGCGTGAATGTCTTCCAGCCCTTCCAGATCATTGCAGGCGGGGAGAACGTGCAATCGGCAGGCGAGATCACCGATGGCGATAGTACGGCGGTGCTGAGCCTCTCGACCATCCCGGCCAAGGGCAATGTCGTCTTCACCATCGATGTGGACGACACGCTTGAGAGTTCCTCAAACGGTCAGACCATGATCTCCGGCAGCGAGATCGAAGGCGCGGAACTGCGCGTGCAGATCGAGACGGGGAAGACCTACATAGCCAGCTTCGACCGGATCGGTGACGCGCGGCTGCCTTGGGAGGCTTGTATTTCTTGAACAGGAAGAGACTATGGGACCGGAATTTTGGAACGGATTGCTGGGCGCATTCATTGGCACGATTGTAGGGGGTTTCATAACGACAATAGGCGTTTATCTCTTAAGCCACAGAAACGAAAGGATTAAATCAGCCCACCAGTTCGTTGATGACACACTTGACCGCAGCTTTACCGAGAAGCGACGCCAGGCAAAAGTCGCTTTGAAGAGGCAAAAGGCCGACGAAGTTGCGTTGAGCGATGAAACCCAGGCTGAGCTCTTCGAGACGCGGAACAACGTTCTGGATGTCCTCAATCGCCACGAGATCATGATGGACCGAGTGCGGAGGGGCAGCGTCGACAAGAAGATTGTCCGAGAGTTTCTTTGGCCCCTGATCATCTCGGACTTCAGGGACTTTGATCAGGTGGCAACACTGATCGAATTCGAAGGCGATGATCGTCAAGCGCGCACCGCAAACTTGAGCCGGACACACTCAACCTGCGAGGCATTTTACAAAGAATGGGGAGATGCTCCGAAGAGCCAGAGCATCTTCCGAAAGCGCAAAGCCAATTAAGCGGCCTGCGCCAAGTTCCGTAGCACATAGTGCAGGACGCCGCCGTTTTTCACGTAGTCGATCTCCACCTCGGTATCGATCCGGCAGAGGAGGTCGATCTCCTTGGTCGTCCCGTCGGCGTAGGTGATCGTCGCGCGGCACGTCTGGCGCGGAGTGATCTCGCCATCGAGGTCGTAGATCGAGACGGTCTCGTCCCCGGTCAGGCCCAGCGATTTGCGGCTATCCCCACCGGTGAACTCGAAGGGCAGGACGCCCATGCCAACGAGGTTGGAGCGGTGGATCCGCTCAAAGCTCTCCGCGATCACTGCCTTGATGCCCAGAAGCGCGGTCCCCTTCGCCGCCCAGTCGCGCGAGGAGCCTGAGCCGTATTGCGAACCGGCGATCACCACCAGCGGCACGCCTTGGGACTGATAGGCCATTGCCGCCTCGTAGATCGAGGTTTGGCCGCCATCGGGGCCCTTGGAGTATCCACCCTCGACCCCTTCCAGCATCTCATTCTTGATGCGGATATTGGCAAATGTGCCGCGCATCATGATCTGATGATTGCCCCGACGTGAGCCATAGGAGTTGAAGTCCCGCGGGGCGACTTGGCGGTCCTCCAGATATCTGCCCGCCGGGTGCTCCTTCTTGAACGACCCTGCAGGCGAGATGTGGTCCGTCGTGATCGAGTCGCCCAAAAGCGCCAGGATCCGCGCGCCCTCGACATTCGTGATCTCGCCGATCTCGTGGCCCATGCCCTCGAAGTAAGGCGGGTTCTGTACATAGGTCGAGGTGGTCGGCCAATCGTAAGTCAGGCTCTCGGTCGTTGCGATGTCGCGCCACTGATCGTCGCCTTTGAAGACATCGGCGTATTTGGTCAGGAACGCCTCACGTGTGACCGTCTGTTCGACCAGTTCTGCGATCTCTTGCTGGGTTGGCCAGATGTCCTTGAGGAAGACGTCATTGCCGCTCTGATCCTGACCAATCGCCTCGGTCGTGATGTCAATATTCATCGAGCCCGCAATCGCATAAGCCACGACCAGGGGCGGTGAGGCGAGATAGTTGGCCCGGACATCCGGGTTCACCCGCCCCTCGAAGTTCCGGTTGCCCGAGAGGACCGAGGTTGCGACCAGATCCCCCTCATTCACCGCCTTCGAGATCGCCTCCGGCAGTGGACCTGAATTGCCAATGCAGGTGGTGCAGCCATAGCCCACGAGATTAAACCCGAGGGCATCTAGATCCTGTTGCAGCCCAGCGGCTTCGAGATAAGCGCTGACCACCTGAGAGCCCGGCGCCAGCGAGGTCTTCACCCAAGGTTTGCTGTCCAGTCCCAGCGCCCGGGCTTTGCGCGCCACCAGGCCAGCGCCGATCATCACGTAGGGGTTTGAGGTATTGGTACAGGATGTGATCGCGGCAATTACGACCGAGCCGCTCTCGACCGTGAAATCCTCGCCTTCAACCGCGATTTGCTTGCCCATCGGGCGCTTGAACTCGCTGTCCATATGGCCCGCAAAGGTCGATTTCGCGTCCTTCAGCAAGATCCGATCCTGCGGGCGTTTCGGGCCAGAGATCGCCGGTTGGACCGAGGACATGTCCAGCTCCAGTGTCGAAGAATAGATCGGATCATAGTCCGGACCCCGCCAGAACCCGTTCTCCTTGGCATAGGCCTCGACCAGCGCGATCCGGTCCTCATCGCGGCCCGATATCCGCAAGTAACGCAAGGTCTCACCATCGACCGGGAAGAAGCCACAGGTGGCACCGTATTCCGGCGCCATATTGCCAATCGTTGCCCGGTCGGCCAGCGGCAGGCCATCCAGCCCGTCACCATAGAACTCGACGAATTTACCGACCACGCCGTGGATCCGCAGCATCTCGACCACACGGAGCACGAGGTCAGTCGCCGTCACGCCTTCTTTCAGCGCGCCGGTCAGTTTGAAGCCGACAACCTCCGGGATCAGCATCGAGACCGGCTGGCCCAGCATCGCAGCCTCCGCCTCGATCCCGCCAACACCCCAGCCGAGGACCGCCATGCCGTTGACCATGGTCGTGTGGCTATCCGTGCCTACAAGCGTGTCCGGATACGCCACCTCAACCCCGTTCTGATCCTTGTCACTCCAGACCGTCTGGGCAAGGTATTCCAGGTTCACCTGATGGCAGATGCCCGTGCCCGGCGGCACCACGCGGAAATTGTCAAAGGCTTCTTGGCCCCATTTGAGGAACTGGTAGCGCTCGCCATTGCGCTCATACTCGCGCTCGACATTCAGCTGAAAGGCCCGCGGATTGCCAAACTCGTCGACCATAACCGAGTGATCGATCACCAGATCCACCGGGTTCAGCGGGTTGATCTTCTCCGGATCGCCCCCCAGCGCCACCATTGCATCGCGCATGGCCGCGAGGTCGACGACCGCAGGGACGCCAGTAAAGTCCTGCATCAGAACCCGCGCCGGACGATACGCAATCTCCCGTGGGTTCTTGCCGCCATTGGCCCCCCATTCCGAGAACGCTTTGATGTCCTCGACATCCACCGTCTTGCCATCTTCGAACCGCAGCATGTTCTCGAGCACAACCTTGAGCGCCGCTGGCAGGTTCGAGAATTCACCCAACCCGGCTGCCTCGGCAGCGGGGATCGAGTAATAGGCATAGGTCTTGCCCCCGATCGTCATCTCGCGACGGGTGTTGGCTGTGTCAGTACCGACGGTTACTGTCATGGCGGGTCCTCCTGCGGATCGTGTGCGGTGCAACAAGCTATCATCGAATCGACCAGATGGCCTTTCAACTCATGCATCCATGTCAAAAGATTATCTAAAGAGGTATGTAGAATTATTTTACGGTGTTCAAGCCCTCCACGGACAGAAACGCGAAACTCCACGCTCTGCGCCAGGGTTTGCATTTCGATACAGAGCGACTAGGACGGGCCAATGGATCTGGAGATCTCAAATCTTGCCTGTAGACGCGCCGGGAGGCTGGTGTTCACCGATCTCAACTTGCGTCTGAACCCCGGCGAAGTCGCCCTCCTTCGCGGACCTAACGGCGTTGGCAAATCGACCCTTTTGCGCGTGCTCTCGGGGCTCTTGCCGCCTATCTCCGGCCAGGTCCGCCTCGGCGACCGGGATCTCGGCCAGGATCGCGCGGCCTATCAGGAGAAGATCGCCTATGCCGGGCATCTCGACGCGATCAAACCAGCCCTCTCAATCATCGACAATCTCGCATTATGGAGCGCAATCAGCGGGGCGCCGGGTCTGCCTATCCCCCTGATCCTCCAACGCTTTGGCCTGGATCGGATCAGTGACCGGCGGGTGGCAGAATGCTCAGCAGGGCAGAAACGCCGCCTCGGCCTTGCGCGTTTGCTGGTGGCTGAGAGACCGCTCTGGCTGCTCGATGAACCGACCGTCTCGCTGGACCAATCGGCAAAGGCACAGATTGCCGAACTTGTCCGCGAGCATTTGGCCAAGGGCGGCCTCGCCCTGATCGCCAGCCATGAAGATCTTGGCCTCGGCCAGATCAAGACGCTGGAAATGGAGCCCCTGTCCACCCCCACCCAGGGTGTCGAAGCCGATCCGTTCCTAGAAGGCGCCTGGTGATGAGAGCGATTGCAGCCCTGATCACCCGCGATCTGCGGCTTGCCCTGCGCCTCGGCGGCGGGGGAGGGATTGCCCTGGCCTTCTTCGTGCTGACTGTGATTTTAGTCCCGCTCGGCGTCGGGAAGGAGCCCGCAACGCTGACCCGTATCGCGGGCGGCGTTCTCTGGATCGCCGCTTTACTCGCCGCTCTTCTCAGCCTCGACCGCCTTTTCCAGGCAGATTTCGAGGATGGCTCGCTCGACCAATTGATGCTCGCGCCGATCCCTTTGGAGCAGATCGTTCTGATCAAAGCCTTTGCCCATTGGCTGACGACAGGGGTGCCCATGACAGTGGTTGCCCCCCTCTTGGGCGGGATGCTGGGGCTAGGTGTTGATCCCGTGCTGATCCTAACCCTGGCCATGGCGATCGGCACCCCGGCGCTGAGCCTCATCGGCGCGGTTGGGGCCGCAATTGCCGTCGGCGTTCGGCGCGGTGGCCTCTTGCTCTCGGTCCTCGTGCTCCCACTTTATATCCCAACCCTGATCTTCGGAGCGCGTACTGTGGAGAATGCTTTGCTTGACCTGTCCCCCTGGCCCGCCATGGGCCTCCTCGGCGCGCTGACCTTGTTCGCCGCGGCGCTAACGCCTTTTGCCGCCGCAGCGGCACTGCGGATCAATGCCCGCTGAGCTGCCCGAGATCCCGGTGCGCGATCCGGGCCCCGGAGGACTTGGCTCCTATTCGCTGAACAATATCGAAGGCGCCGAGGGCCTGATGGACGCTGTGATCCATGGCTTTGGTCCCTTGGGCACGCTGATCCGCCCCTTTCTTGGTCCGGCGGACCGGCTCGCGCAGCGGCATCTGGCGCGGATCGGCGATCCTTACCTGGCTGAGATTGAGGCGACCAAACGGGCCATGGGCCGCCCCGGCGCGATCGCCTTCGCGCTGTCTTATGAGGCCGGATGCACCGCGCGGGTCTTCCCCGGCGAAGCGCCCGTCCTGTTTCGCACTCTCGACTGGCCCTTCAAGGGTATCGGCCACCGGATCGAGATCGTCCGATTGCAAAGTCCCGCGGGCCCTTGGATCACGGCGACCTGGCCAGGGCTCGCAGGCATCCTGCATGGCTCGGCCCCTGGGCGGTTCCTGATCTCGATGAACCAAGCTCCGCAACCGATGACCCGGTTTGGCCGGGCAGGCGCCTGGCTGGGGAGTAAGATCAAACTGTTCCGCAATCCGGGCCTGCCGCCCATGCATCTCCTGCGCCAGGTCTTCGAGACCGTTCCCGACTATGACACAGCCGTTGCGACCCTGACCGAGGCACCGCTGGCCGCCCCGGCGATCTTCACCCTGGCAGGCCCCAACGGCGCCGCGACCGTCATCGAGCGCACCGAAACCGAAGCGGCAACCGCCGCTCCCGTGGCTGCAAACCATTTCGCCAGCCTGACCCCGGCCGGCCCAAGCCGCTGGCGTGCGCGGGGCTATGACAGCCTTCTGCGCCACGAGATGGCGGGCAATCTGACCGAACCACCCGATCTCACCGCCCTGCCAGAGCCGATTCTCAACCCCCATACCCGGCTCGCCATGCGTCTCGATTGGGAGGGAGGGCTCGCAATTGCCGGATATGAGGGGCCAAATCGGGTGACCCAACTCACCCAAGCCCAGCTCGATCCCTAATCCGTGATATTGCCGCCACTGGGTGGAAGCGTGTGAACTCTCCGGTTTTCAACCGGTTGATTCCATCATAAGACTCTCTGAGTTGAAGGAAAAAGCACCAAAACGAAGGGATTGCCCTCTGTGTTGAACGCTCTTTTTTACCGTGCGATTCCCGGCCTAGGCGCCTTGGGATTGAGCCTTGGCCTATTGGCGACGACACCCGAAATTGCCACCGCTCAGGGCTTTGCAGGCCCCTATCTTGCCGCTGAGCAAGCCGCAAAGCGCGGCGATATCTCCGAGGCAGCCCGGCTCTATGCGCGCGTTCTTGCTCGCGATCCCGACAACATCCGGCTGATGGAGCAAACCATGCTGCATCAGGTGGGCGCAGGACAGATCGCCCAGGCCGTGGTCGTTGCCCGGCGGTTGGAGCGGACCCAGCCAGGTCATCATCTCGGGCTGCTGATCCTCGCCGCTGATGGACTGCGCAACGAGAAGTATTCGAAGATCGCAGATCAACTTGGCGCCGAGGGGGCGAGCGATGGCCCCTTCGTGAGCTCGGTAATCGAAGCCTGGGCGACCTATGGCGCCAACGGGATCGACGCCGCGCGGCCCATGCTCGAAGGATTGGAGGCAGAAGACTCAGGCGGCCCCTTGGGCAAGCTTCTGGCCGCCTATCACCTCGGGTTGATGGAGGCCGCAGCGGGCAATGATGCCGCCGCCGCCGCGGCGTTCGGCCGTTCCGCCGAGACATCCAGCAATGGTGGATCCAACCGTCTGATCCGCGCCCGCGCGAGCGCCATGGCACGCGCAGGCGATCTCGACCAAGCGCGGAGCATGGTCCAAGATCGGTTGGAGCAGACCTTTGCAGACCCTCGGCTCCAAGCGCTGGCAGAGGCTCTCGATCAAAACAAGACGCCAGGGGCTGACATTACCACGCCGCAGCAAGGGGCAGCCGATGCCCTCTTTGCGATCTCGGGCTTCGTTAGCCGGGGCAACAGTCGGCTGATCGGGCTCGCCTATGCGCGGCTGGCAGTTTACCTCGACCCGGATCTCATCGAGGGGCAGTTGCTGGTTGGCGACATCCTGGCTCAGGACGAGCAATTCGGCCTCGCGATCGAAGCTTATGCCCGCATTCCCGAAGACGTGCCCGAAGCGCTCGACGCCCAAATCGGCCGGGCCGAGGCACTCCGCGATGCAGATGAATTGGACGAAGGTCTCAGCGTTTTGCGCGAACTTGTCCTGCGCCATCCAGAAGCGCTCGAGGCGCATCTCGCGCTGGGCGACATGCTGCGACGCTCGAGCCAATTCGCCGAAGCAGCGACGGCCTATGACGGTGCGATTGCTCTGATCGGAGAACCAGTCCAGCGGCATTGGGCACTCTTCTACCAACGCGGTATCGCCTATGAACGCTCCAAGCAATGGCCTAAGGCGGAGGCGGATTTCCTTCAGGCGCTTGAGCTTGAGAAGGATCAGCCGCTGGTCTTGAATTACCTCGGCTATAGCTGGGTCGAGATGCGGGTGAATCTGGAAGAAGCGCAATCCATGATCGAACTTGCGGTCGAACAGCGCCCCGATGATGGCTATATCGTCGACAGTCTCGGCTGGGTGCTCTACCGCCTCGGCAAGTATGAAGAGTCGCTGATCCATATGGCCCGCGCTGTCGAGCTGCGCCCAGTGGATCCAACGATCAATGACCACTATGGCGATGTGCTCTGGATCAATGGACGCAAGATCGAGGCGGAGTTCCAGTGGAAACGCGCGCTCTCCTTCGATCCCGAAGAAGAAGGCCAGGCCGAGCGGATCAAACGCAAACTCGAAGTGGGTCTCGATCAGGTCCTGAAAGAAGAGGCCGAGAGCACATCACCCGCCCTGGTCGAGACCGAGGCCACGGATGGTGATGGCGGCTGACTCGCTGGGAGAGGCGGCGCCAGCCAAGGTCAATCTCTATCTCCATATTCGCGGACGGCGGGCAGACGGATATCACCTGCTCGACAGCCTGGCCGTGTTTCCGAGAATCGGGGACTACCTCGAAGCGGAACCCGCCGGCACACTTGGGCTCAGCCTGACGGGTCCGTTTGCGGACACGCTTCCAATCTCCGATGACAATCTGGTCCTCAAAGCGGCCGCGAAACTGGCTGAGCGGCGCGGTATTCGAGCCGGCGCCGCCTTGCATCTGATCAAGAACCTGCCGGTCGCATCGGGAATTGGCGGCGGCTCGACCGATGCCGCGGCAGCGCTGCGCCTCCTCGCCCGGCTCTGGCAAACCGAAGTGCCAGAAGACCTTGCACTCTCGCTTGGCGCGGATGTTCCGGTCTGCATGACGCCGACGCCGCAATTCATGGGAGGGATCGGAGAGGATCTTCGCGCATGCCCGAACCTGCCACAGGCTTGGATGGTTCTCGTCAATCCAATGGTCTCGGTTTCGACCGGAGCCGTCTTCAACGCGCTCGCAACCCGCGACAACCCGCCAGGTCCCATCGCACCGATTGATGGCTTTCAAAGCGCAAACGCGCTGATCTCGTGGCTCCATGCGCAACGCAATGATATGGAAGGCGCGGCGTGCAGCCTCTGTCCGCCCATTTCCGATGTGCTGACCGCTCTGTCAGATGCGCCTCTGGCCCGAATGTCTGGATCCGGCGCCACTTGTTTCGCGCTCTTCGAAACCGGCCCGCAAGCGGAACACCTTGCTGAGCGCCTGCGTCGCCTCAACGCCAGCTGGTGGATTGCTGTCTCGCCAATCGGTGCGCCTTAAGCTGTCGGAGCAATCGAGCTCGGCACCACCCCGGCCAAAGCGGGCAAAGCGTCGAGCGGGTCCCAGCCGGCCATGTCCGTTTTCTAAACGGACCAGCAGGGTTCCCCTGCTGTTGCGCGTTCCGCGCAAATGGCCGGCTGGGACCCGCTCGACGCGATGGGAGAGCTAAACCGACAGTGCGTAGCGGCACCGCTCAGATCGCCAGTTTCAAACCGTACGCGCGATGACGAACTCGGTGATGTCGATCAGCGCTGCCTTCACCGGACCATCCTCAAAGCCCTCGAGTGCCGCGATCGCACGGCTGCCATGGTCTTGCGCCTGTTTACGCGTATCCTCCAGGGCACCAGACGACGCTAAATAGGCCAGCGCTTTCTCGAGATCCTCATCGACCTGTTTGCCTCGCGCGATCGTGCGGTTCCAAAACGCCCGGGCCTCCGCGTCACCTCGACTGACCGCAAGAATGATCGGCAGGGTCACTTTACCCTCGCGAAAATCATCCCCGACATTCTTACCAAGTGCCACGGACGACCCGCCATAATCCAGAAGGTCATCGGCCAATTGAAACGCCATACCCAGCCCATCGCCAAAAGCATGCAGTGCCTGGATCCGCTCCTCCGACTGTCCTGCAATCACACCGCCCACTCCGGTCGCCGCCGAGAACAGGGCCGCTGTCTTGCCCCGGATCACCTGCTCATAGCGGGCCAGATCCGTGGTCAGATCATGGGCTGTGGTGAGCTGCAAGACCTCTCCCTCGGCAATGACAGCCGCCGCGTTCGACAGTATCGACAGCACCCGCAGGCTGCCCGTCTCCACCATCAACTGAAACGCACGGGCAAAGAGATAATCCCCGACCAAGACGCTCGAAAGATTGTCAAACAGGATGTTCGCCGTCGCCTTGCCGCGGCGCTTCTCGCTCTCATCGACCACATCATCATGCAACAGCGTTGCCGTGTGGATGAACTCAACCACCGCCGCCAGCTTCACGTGATCGCGCCCCTCATAGGCGCAAAGCTGCGCCGCCGCCAAAGTCAGGATTGGCCGCAAGCGCTTGCCGCCCGCCTCGATCAGATGGCCTGAGATCTCTGGGATCTTTGGGGCGTGCTCCGAACTCATCCGCTCCCGGATCACCGCGTTCACTTCCGTCATATCCTCGGCCACCAGCGCAGACAGGCGCTCAAAAGGACCGTCGGCTTTTAACGGGGCATTCATGCGGCCTCCTCACGGGGTTGCGGCTGGCCTGTGCGGGATTTGCGGGCTAGGGTTCGCAGCCATGGAAGAGCTTGTGCGCACCACCGACCCAACCTTGATCCCTTACACAAAGGCGCTCCTCTCGGCGGAGGATATAGAGTGCTTCGTCTTCGACGTAAATATGAGCATCCTCGAAGGGGGCATCGGTGCGTTCCCACGCCGCATCATGGTCCATCGCGACGATCTCGACCGGGCGCGCATGATCCTGCGGATGAACGGGGTGGATCCCTTCATGGGTGAGGACTGGTTTTGAGCGACCCTGCGTTTGCGGGGCTGAGCGAGGATCACTTCCTGGGCGGCCGCATCCGCCTGCGCCAACCGCTCCAAGGCTATCGCGCGGCAACCGATCCGGTGCTGCTGGCAGCTGCCTGCCCGGCAAAGCCGGGCCAGACGGTGCTGGATCTTGGCTGCGGTGTAGGCACGGCCGGGTTTTGCCTCGCAGCTCGGGTTCCTGTCCGTCTCAGCGGGATCGAATTGCAAAAACCCTATGCCGAGCTGGCAAGGCAAAATGCAGCGCTCAACGGCATCGAAGTCACGCTCTATGAGGGCGATCTTTCCGATCCGCCGCCTGAGTTGAAATCGCAGGTCTTTGATCACGTCCTGACCAACCCGCCCTTCCATGGCGCCGAAGATCTCGCCTCGCCCAATGCCGCAAAAGACCTGGCCCATCGCGAAGCGCTTGATCTGCGGGCTTGGATCCGGGCCGGTCTCGCCCGGGTGAAGCCAAAGGGCTGGATCACGCTCATTCACCGGGCCGATCGCTTGGCCGAGATCCTGGGCGCCCTCTCAGAGGCCGGAGATATCGCGATCAAACCGCTGACGGCACGGGCGGGCCGGGATGCAAAGCGCGTAATTGTCCGGGCGCGGAAGGGAGTGAAAACACCGCTCAGGATCTGCGCGCCTCTGATCCTGCATGAGGGACCGACCCATCGCGCGGATGCCGAAGATTTCACCGAAACCGCCCGCTCAATCCTGCGCGACGCCGCCCCAATGATGTTCTGAGGCACGCGTTCTCGCACTGAACCGGCAAATCAGCCGCCGCTTAAGCCGAATATCGGTGGTCCCGAGCAACTCATCACCATGTGATTCTGTGGAAAAACCTTGAACAAACAGGGTAACTGTCTGAGCACAGGGAGAATTAACCATTTGGTGACACTTGCGTCAAAGAGTGCTCTACTCAAGCTATAAACATTCTCGAGACGGAGGTCATTCATGAGCGTCACGTCGCATCTCGCCACCCTGCGCAAGCGGCACGAGGAACTCGAGAAAAAGATCGAATACGAAATCCGAAGTCCGGGATCTGACGATCTCGATATCATGGCGATGAAGCGCCAGAAGCTCTCCCTCAAAGAAGAGATCACACGTCTGCAAGCCCACGGCTGAGCGGAAGACCACCTGAGACGATGGTCTGTGTGTTTTCACGAGAGATCTAGGCCGCCGCTTGTGCGTCCATACGCAAGCGGAAGTACCTCATGATCCAGCGTGCGAATGGGGCGTTGTCGACCGGCGTGCCATAGGTTGCCAATGCGGGCTCGCCGATCGGGGCCGGGATCTTGCCATCATCGGTCCTCAGCTGCACCAGATCCTCGGCGAACGATCGCTCGAACTCCGGATGCGGCTGGACTGAGATCGCACAGGGCATCTCAGGGTCGCCATAGGCCAGCATCGCATAGGGACAGAACGGGCTGCTGGCGAGCAGGGTCGCATCCTCGGGGATTGCTGTGACCTGATCGCGATGCATGGCATGGAGCGCCAGCTCCGCCGGTGCATCCGCCATCCACGAGGGGCGCGCCTTCACCTCATAGCGATGCACGCCCACACCCCAGCCTTTGGTCGATAGCTCCGCCGTACCACCCAGCGCCTCAGCCAGGATCTGATGGCCAAAGCAAATGCCAACCATGGGCCGGTGCAGCCTGCGCGCCTCTTGCAGGAAACCGCGCAGCCAGGCGATCCAAGGGGCGTCATCATAAACCCCATTGGCCGAGCCCGAGATCACCCAACCGTCGCATGCCTCCGGTGATCCGGGGCGCTCCCCGTTCAGCACGTAATAGTTCTGGAACTCCGCCGTCGGATCTGCGGGCGAGAGCAGATCCGGGAACATCGGCGGATACTCGCCATACTTATCGTGTAGCTCATCCGTGACCCGACCGACCTTCAGCAATCCGATTTTCATGGCTCTCCTCATGGTGCAGAGCACAATTTAAGCAAAGCCCGGCTCAAGACAACAGGTTTGCCGCCACACGTTTCTCCCGCAGGCTGGCGGTCTCGGTCCTGAGCCAATCCAGAAAGGCGGCGATACGCGGCTCACTCTCACGGCCTTGTGGGCAGACAAAGCGGAACTGACCACCTGTGTCCAACGCCTCCGGAAAAGGCGCAACCAGCCGACCCCGCTGAACATCCCGCTCCAACAGCGAACACCGGCCAAGCACGATCCCGGCCCCTTCCGAGGCAGCATCAATGGCGTGATCGGCATTCGAGAACCGGATCCCATGGCTGGTGTCCGCCTCCACCCCCATCTTCAGAAACCAAGTGGCCCAGGTGGGAAACTTGGTCCAAACATCGCTGTCCGGGATCATCCGTAAACTGTCGTCATGGATCAGTTGGAAGCGCAGGAAGTCGGCCGGGCGCTGGATCTCCTCCGCAATCTCAGGTGTGCAATAAGGTTTCACCCAATCCTCAATGAGCACTTCTTCATAGCACCCCGGATAGCCCCCGGTTCCGAACCGGATCGCCGCCTCGACCCGGTCGCGGTCAAAATCCAGCATCTTCAGCGATGCGACAAAGCGCAGCTCGATCTCGGGATGCGCCTCGGCAAAGCGGAACATCCGGGGCGCCAGCCATTTCGCGGTAAAGGCAGGGCCCGCGGTCAGGGTCAGCGTCGTATCATCGGTCAGCCGGGCCAGTGCCGCGACTGCATCCTGGAAGGCCAGAAACCCTTCCTCGATCCCTGGGCGCAGGGTCTCCCCCGCTTCCGTCAGCTCAATCGCCCGGTTGAGGCGACGGAAGAGTTGGATGCCCAGATGCTCCTCCAGACTCTTAATTTGATAAGAAAGGGCTGCCGGCGTGACGAAAAGCTCCTTTGCAGCTTTTGCAAAGCTCATATGCCGCGCAGCCGCCTCAAAAGCTCTGAGAGCGGTCAAAGGCGGCAATCTGCTGTTTTCAGTTAAGCTCATTTGATCTGAATGGCAGAAAGACTCGTTTGTTGCAACGCGAAAAGTCCCCTATCTACAGTGCCAGACAAAGAAGCAACTGCTCACAGAGTTAAAAGGAGCTTAACATGCAAAACGATCTGGACCTGACCAAAATGGATCTGACCACCGCGATGCGCATTGCAGAGGCTCGCGGCAAAGCGGAGCGTGCCAAAGAAACCCGCGCGTTCTTCAAAGCCATCGCGGCATCGGTTCGTGGCCTCTTCTCCGCCCCGGTTGCTCAGAAGACGACACAGGCCTAAGCGGCCCGAAATGCCAAGGGCGGCCCAACTGGCCGCCCTCGCACGAAGTTGGATCTTACCGGCTTAGACCAAGGTCCGATTGGCGAGAGCGGGCCACAAAGGCCCCGCGAGCCACGCCTCGAACAGCTCACGAAATGCAGGCCTGTCGACCTCGATGCCGGTTCTCCACCACCACCAAACATCTGCGCTCTGATC
>JBCDAS010000053.1:0-16785 GCA_039185235.1 Pseudomonadota bacterium | reverse complement strand
TCGAAGGTTTCAACAAGATGACAGGGGCGTTGCGCCCCGATGTCTTGATCGTGGCCCGGGGCGGCGGATCGGTCGAGGATCTATGGGGGTTCAATGAAGAGGCAGTGGTGCGGGCCGTGGCGGCCTCGGCAATCCCGGTCATTTCTGCTGTCGGTCACGAGACCGATACAACTCTGATCGATCATGCCGCTGATCTGCGCGCGCCGACCCCAACGGCGGCCGCAGAAAGGGCGGTACCTGTGCGCGCCGACTTGATTGCTATGGTCGCGGATCTGGAGGCCAGGCGAACGCGGGCCCTCGCGCTTCGGCTTGAGCGCGGTCACCAAAGGCTGGCAGATCTGTCCCGCGCGCTTCCTCGGCCCGAGCGCCTGCTGGAGGAGCGTCGTCAGCGGCTGGATAATGCGGCGATCCGACTGCCAGCAGCACTTCGGGATCGGGCGGGGCAAGCCCGGCTGCGTCTTGCGCGCCTCGCTGGTCGTCTGGTTCCCAGTCAGTTGAGCGACCGCCTGGACCGAGCATCTGAGCGGTTGGCGGAGCGGGCAAGGGGCATCTCCCGCGCGCTTGAACGCCGTGCCGAGCGGGCCCGTGCCGATCTCGGCCGCCGCTCCGCCCGGTTGCTGCCGGGTCTCTTGACGGATCGGGTTGCCCGATCACAGGAGCAGTTCAGCGCCCTCGCGCGGCTCTACGGAACCTTGCATTACGACCAGACGCTGAAGCGGGGATTTGCGTTGGTGCGGTCCGAAGGCGCTGTGCTTGGATCATCGGGCGGTGTTTCGTCGGGGATGGCCTTGGAGATCGAGTTCCATGATGGCAGGGTCGATGCCGTTGCTGGTGGTACGGCTGCGCGACGGCCAGCACCTCGCAAGAAGCCTCGGGCAAGCAAGCCAGAGCCCGACGACCAAGGAAGCCTGTTTTAGGAGAGGAAAGATGGCCAAGGGCTATTGGATCGCACATGTGACAGTCACGGATATGGAGGCCTGGATGCGCTATGTCGAAGGCGCGCGGGAGGCGTTTGCCATCCATGGCGCGCGCTTTCTGGCGCGCGGTGGGGCTTATGAGGAATTGGAGACCCCCATGGAGCGCGAGCGCCACGTCTTGATCGAGTTCCCGAGCCTCGCGGCCGCGAAGGATTGCTATCATTCATCTGGGTATCAAGCAGCCCGATTGCATCGTGAGGGCGCCGGGATCGCCTCGATCGTCATCACCGAAGGGCTTTCCTAGCCACGCCGAGCAGACCGTCCGCGCGCGTCCCTGCCCTTGCGGGCAAGGCGGGCATGCGCCCGCCACCTGCGGCATAAGCCGCAGAGGGACGCCAAGCGCCCAGCTCCAAACTCAGCGCGAGAGGCGCGTGGTTCTGATTTGCGTGTCGGAATGGCTACGCAAGTCGGGCTGCAGCGCAATCCCGTGCCCATGGGCCTGCGAGACCGACAGCGCGCCCTCTCGGAGCTGGGGCAGACCGGTCACAAGGTTCGGATAGACATGGGAATAGAAAGCTCGGGTGATTTCTTGCTCGCGGACCAATGGAAGGGCCAGGGCAAGATGGGTTGAGACCGCGAGTGTGACCGGCCCAGAACAGTCATGGAAGGCCAAGGGGCGCCCCCTGGCGACCGCGAGCGACGCGGCCTGACGCGCAAACCCAATCCCACCACCCCAGGTGACATCGACGATTGGATAGGAAAGCCCTGAGTTGAGAAGGCTCTGGACCTGGCCAAGTCCACCCAGCGTCTCGCCGCCCGCGATCGGACAGGTGGTCTGAGCCACCAGTTCACCCAATTGATCGGGCCGGTCCATCCGAACCGGATCTTCGACCCAATCGGGTGTCAAAGGCTCCAACGCTTTGCAGATCTTGCGCGCCGCTGGCAGGGACCAGAGCCCATGCAGCTCGGCCTTCAGCGCTATCTTGTCACCCAGCTCGCGGCGGATGGCTTCGAACGGTGCGAGGGCCCGTTTCAGGTCTTGCACCGAGATATCAGCGCCCTCCCGAGCGCCTTCGGCGAAATCGAAGGGCCAGATCTTCATCGCATGGATGCCCATCTCGATCAGCGACTGTGCCAGCGCCACCGGCTCGTTCATGAAGGCGGTTAGATCATCAAATGCCCCCGCATCGGTGCCAAAATTCTCCGGCCGAACATCGGAGCTTTGAGAGACATAGCCCGGACCGGCGCAAGTGTTGTAGGCTGGAATCCGATCCCGCACAGCACCGCCAAGAAAATCCACCAAAGGCGCGCCAAGGCGCTTGCCTGAAAGATCCCAGAGCGCGACTTCAACGGCGGAAAGTGCCCGCATCTCTGCACCCGTGCCCCATGCACCGACATAGGGGGTCATCGTCTGGGTCAGCGCAGTGATCTCGCTCGCATCCTGGCCCAGAAGTTGCGGCGCGAGGCGGCTGTGGATCTCTGCCTCAACCGTCTCAGCACCGAACCAGGTCTCACCGAGGCCCGCCAACCCGTCTTCGGTCTCTACCTCCACAAAGATCAAAGTTGCCGGATGCACCGGCCGGATGGTGGTGATCTGGGTGATCTTCATGTCGCGCTCTCTGGCACAAGATCCTCTTGCATCTCAAGCGTCTGATCGATCTCGCCGCGCGGCAGGTAGCCCGACACGCGGCGCATACGCTCGGCGATGGCGAGATGAAGCGCAGTGCCGTCGGCGCCATGGGTCCGGCGTGGCTGGCGCAACAGAAACGCCCGCGCCAAACCGCGTCGACAGCCTTGGAGGGGGGCTGTGGCATCCTCTGGGAAGCGGGTCGGCCAATCCTCGGGCAAAGCAAGCCCATTTTCCGAAGCACGGCGCAGCATCCAATTGAGCGAAAGGTTCGCTATTGGCCGCGCCGCGGGCAGTTTCCTGAGATCTCCGCCAACATCACTATGGGCGCCCGGGAACCAGGTCTGCTCCAGCCGACCCTGCCAGTTTGGGCTCTTCTTCCACAAGATCGGCTCATAGGCCCGACGGTCTTCGTCAATCGCCAGCGCATGGTAACCATGGGCAATATGGGCGCCCAGCGTGTGGTCATGGAACTCCGTTGCCATCGGCGCAAGGTAGGAGAGGATCGGGTAAGGCAGGCCAAGCGCCCGGACCGTATCCCAGCAGCCGATCATCCGGATCTGGATGTTCGGGATGCAATGCGCCTGGGCGAAGGCTTGGATCGCAGCCGAGTCGTTCTCTTCATAAAGCCGGAAAGCCTCGCGGATCTTGCGCTCGCCCCGGTGATGCGCCCGCAACAGCCCCATGCGCCCAACCATCCCCGCCAATGATCGCACAGCATAGGCCCCGCGAGAAAAGCCGAAAAGATAGATCTCCGTCCCGGGTCGCCAGCGGATCGAGAGAAAGGCATAACCCCTTAGGATCGAGCGATTGATCCCAAAACCCGAGGCGGCGTTCAGCCATTTTCGCAAGCCCCGTCCCTGAACACCTCGATCATAGTCAAAGAGTTGCGACGGGCGCTGGCCAAGCTCCTCCAACAACCGGTAGAGCTGACCTGCATTGGTCTCCTGTCCGCGCTGAATCGAGGAGAGCGTGCCATCTGAGATGTAGATGAGGCGACGGGTCATGGCGCCTCAAGGGAGAGCATCAGATGGGTTAAGAAAGCAATACACGGAAGATCGAGCGATGGTGCACTGGGCATATGGCCACTCTGCCCAAGCGGCCCGCGAAGTCAAATCCGCCCGTCAGTACCAAGCATCCGCCATCTCGGCTTTCTTGCGGGCCACGAAATCCGTCAGCTCTTCCTCGATCGCGGGATCCAGGGGGGGAGCTTGGTATTCCGTCAGCATCGCGTTCCAGCGCTCATAGGCCCGGCGTTGGCTTTCCTTGGCGCCGCGTTCTTCCCATTGCTCGCAGCTTTCGCTGTCGGACATGACCGCGTCGTAGTAGGCGGTTTCGTAATTCGCCATCGTGTGGGCCGAGCCTAGGAAATGCCCCGCGGGCTCCACATCTTCATAGGCCGATGCGCCGAGCGCATTGTCATCCATCGGCAGGCCCTGCAACATCACCTGATAGGCCCCTAGCCGGTCCGCATCCAGGATCAGTTTCTCATATCCTGTGGCCAACCCACCTTCCAGCCAACCCGCAGAATGGAGCGTGAAGTTAGACCCGCAAAGCGCGGTGGACAGCATGCTGTCGGCGCTCTCGGCCGAGGCTTGGGCATCGGCGACCTTCGACGCGGTCAGCGAACCACCGCAACGCAAGGGCACACCCAGGCGCCTCGCCAATTGCCCAATCACGAAGTTCGACATGACGGGCTCTGGCATGCCAAAGGTCGGCGCGCCGGATTTCAGGCTCATCGAGCTCAGGAAGTTGCCCAAGACGAAGGGCGCGCCTGGCCGCACCAACTGGCTGAAGGCGCAGCACATCATTGCCTCGGCAAATGCCTGAGCGATCGAGCCTGCAGTTGTCACGGGCCCCATCGCGCCGCCGAGGATAAAGGGAGCAACAACGATGCCCTGGCCCGCTCCGCAATAGACTTGGATCGCCTCGGTCACGACCTTATCGACCAAAAGCGGAGAGTTGGTGTTCACGTTGCCCATGATCACGCAACGCTCGCTAATATCGCCATGGAGGATCTTGGCCATGGCTACCGAGTCCTCAGCCCGCTCCTTCGCAACAATCGCCCCTAGATGTGGCTTGTCCGAGGCGCGCATATGGATCAGGAGCATATCCAGATGCCGCTTGTTCACCGGAACATCGCAGGGCTCGCATGTGACAAACCCGCCGTGGTGCAAGCTTGGAAGCATGTAGGTGAGTTTCACAAGGCGCTCGAAATCCGCCAGTGTGCCATAGCGCCGACCGCCCTCGAGATCTCGCACAAAGGGCGGGCCATAGACCGGGGCGAAAACTTGCCTGCCTTCGCCGATTTGGACCGTTCGAGCAGGGTTGCGGGCATGTTGGGTAAATTGCGACGGCGCGGTCTTGCAAAGCTCGCGCGCAATGCCTTTGGGCAGCCGCACCCGTGTCTCGCGTATATCCGCACCGGCTTGGCGCCAGATCTCCAACGCCACCGGGTCCTCGCGGAACTCAAGCCCGATTTCCTGGATCAGCCAATCGGCCTGTGCCTCGATCCGGCTCAGCCCCTCCTCACTTAGGAATTCATAGTAGGGGATGGCCCGGGTGATATAGGCGGGCTGCGTCGTTGAGCGGCTGCGGCCCTCGCGCGGGGACCGGCTCCGACGGCGGGGTTTTTCGATGGTTGTGTCGAGAGGCGGCTCAGCCATTGCGATCTCCCAGAAAAATCGACACAAATCACTCTGGACACCTGTGTCCATTTGTCAAGAAAGAGAACAGTTGTTACATCATTGAGGTAGAATGGTGTCTGGTGTGGGTGATTCGCGTTCCGTTTGAGCGTGCGTGCATCCCGTAAACATGCAATTCTCGCTGCTGCTGTTTGCCACCATGGAAGCGGCGATCACTGGAGGAGTTCCAGATGTCTGACGTTATGAAAATCGCGCTAGAGCGACGCGCCCAGCTGACCGCAGAACTTGCCCGGATTGATGAGTTCATCCGCATGGCTGAAACCCTGGTACAGGATGGCTCACCCCTCGCCTCAGGTCCGGCACCTGAGAACACAGCCATCCCAGCGCGCCAGGCCGAACCGGTCGCGACGCCGATCGAGCAACTGGCACCCAAGCCTGAAGCGGCACCGGACGTGCCGGAGGAGAAACCAGCCCGCGGCGGTCATCGCCCGATGGTCTTCCGTCAGAAATCGGCCAGCTGATCCCGGTCGCACCATGGCTTAGCCCGATGCTGAGCCGTGGGCAAAGGGTCGCGAGAAAGTGCTTCCTATTCGCGGTTGGCTTGGCCATGGTGCCGGCATCACCGCGAATTCGGAGCAGACCCCTTGACCCTCACCACCTGTGTCTTCGACGCCTACGGCACCCTCTTTGATGTCGCAGCCGCCGCACGAGAAGCGGCCGCAGAGCCCGGCTTCGAACAACTCTCCCAAACTTGGCCTGCTGTCGCCGACACATGGCGCCTGAAACAGCTCCAATACACTTGGTTGCGCGCATCCGGTGGCGTCCATACGGATTTCTGGCAAGTCACGCAGGATGGTCTCGACTATGCGCTCGAGCAGCATAAGCTTGCGGACCCCACCATTCGAGAGCGCCTCTTGCAACTCTATTGGGAGCTCTCTTGCTATGCGGAGGTGCCCGCGATGCTCGCCGCTTTAAAGGCCGCGGGCAAGAACACTGCAATCCTCTCGAACGGCACTCCCGCAATGCTCAACGGTGCCGTCGAAAGCGCTGGGATCAGCGATGTGCTGGATGCCGTTTTATCGGTCGAGACGCTGGGCGCTTTCAAACCCACCAAATCGGTCTATGACCTGGTCGGCGCGCATTTCGGTGTGGCGCAAAAAGACGTGCTCTTCGTCTCGTCGAACTGCTGGGATGCCTGCTTCGCGGCCGGCCAAGGGTTCACCGTCGCCTGGGCCAATCGCAAGGGTGAGCCCATGGACCGCCTGCCATTCAAACCCCAGCATATCGTCTCTGACCTCACGCAGATCCCCGAAATCGCGGGCGCGTAATGAAGACGTTTAAGGCCAGCGATGGACGGCAAATCGCCTTCACCGATACAGGCGAGGGCGGGCCAGCGGTTCTCTGCCTCGCGGGTCTGACCCGCGACAGCCGGGATTTCGCCAATCTCGCCCGCCACCTGGCGCCCCAATATCGGGTCGTGACGATGGATTACCGGGGCCGTGGGGCCTCGGAATGGGCAAGCAATCCCGTCGCCGAATACTCCGTCTTGGTCGAGGCCCGCGACGCGGTAGAGCTGCTCGCACATCTCGGGATCAGTTCAACCACCCTGCTCGGCACTTCGCGCGGCGGGTTGATTGGCATGGGTCTGGCCGCACAAATGCCGGGCCTGATCCGCGGTCTCATCTTGAACGATATCGGGCCCGAATTGATCCCAAGCGGGCTCGACTTCATCATGACCTATCTCGGGCGCCCGGTGACCTATCCCAGCTTCGAGGCCGCTGCAGCCGGTCTCAAAGCGGCGTTTGAGGCCGAAGCAACAGATCTCACCGATGCTGATTGGCTCGCCTTTGCCCGCGATACATATGTCGAGCGGGATGGCAAACCCGCACTCTCCTATGACCCAAAGCTGCGTGATGCCGTGGCCGCCGCGATGTCCGGCCCGATGCCAGATCTCTGGCCCATCTTCGATGCGATCTCCTGCCCCACACTCGTTTTCCGAGGCGCCAATTCCGGCCTGCTTAGCCCCGAGACGGTTGCCAAGATGCAGCACCGCAAACCCAGCCTGCAGGCCGTCGAGATCCCCAATCGCGGTCACTGCCCATTCCTCAACGAACCCCCCGCCCTGACCGCCATCGATCGTTTCCTCAAGGACCACGCATGAGCGACATGATCTCAATCGATGACATCCGCGCCGCGCGCGAGCGCCTCTCCGGCCATGCCCGCGTCACGCCGCTCCTGGAAAGCCCGCTTCTCAACAGGCAAGCTGGCCGGCGGATCCTGGTCAAACCCGAATGCCTGCAAATCACCGGCAGCTTCAAGTTCCGCGGCGCCTGGTCGGCGCTGTCAGCCCTCACGCCAGAGGCCCGCGCAAAAGGCGTGCTCGCCTATTCCTCGGGCAATCATGCCCAAGGCATCGCCCATGCGGCAGAGCTCATGGGCACTCCCGCCGTGATCATCATGCCAACCGACGCGCCCGCCATGAAGATCGCGAACACAAAAGCCTATGGCGCCGAGGTTGTCCTCTATGACCGGCCCGGCGGTGAGAGCCGTGAAGCCATCGGCGAAGCGCTCGCAACCGAACGCGGTCTCACGCTCATTCGCCCCTATGATGAACCCATGGTCATCGCGGGCCAGGGGACGACCGGGCTCGAGATCGCTGACCAAGCCCGGGCAGCGGGCGTCGAGCAGGCGGACATGTTGGTCTGTTGCGGCGGCGGCGGTCTGACTTCGGGGATCGCGCTTGCGCTCGCGGCCGAGCATCCGGGCCTCTGCGTCAGGCCCGTCGAACCCGCCACCAGCGATGACTTCGCCCGCTCCCTTGCCGCCGGCAAGCGGTTGGCGAACGAAGGCCCCATCACTTCAATCTGCGATGCGATCGTGACGCCATCCCCGGGCGAGATCACGTTCCCCATCGTCCAACGCCTCGGCGGTCCAGGCCTCTCTGTTACCGACGAAGAGGCGCTCCGCGCCATGGCCGAGGCGTTTCGCCATCTCAAATTGGTCGCGGAACCAGGCGGTGCGGTCGCACTCGCCGCAGCCCTCTATCGCGGCGCGGATCTCCTGGGCGATACTGTGGTCTGCACGATCAGCGGCGGCAATGTCGACCCGGCCCTCTTCGCCCGCGCCCTGGTCGAGGCATCATGACCCAACATCAGGTCACTTTGGCAAACCGCGGCGGGACGACCCTCCAGGTGGCCGAGGATGAGACGATCTACCAAGCCGCATTGAAAGCGGGGATCCAGCTGCCGATCGCCTGTGCCTATGGCGGCTGCATCACTTGTGCTGCGCGCAAACTCAGCGGCAAAGTCGTCCAGCCCAAAGGAACCGCCATCAACAAGCGCCAATCAAAAGCGGGATATGTCCTGCTCTGCGTCGCCCGCCCCCGTTCCGACGTCGTGCTCGAAGTCGGGGTTGAAAGCCATTCCGACCTCTACCAAAACCCCTTCGCCGCCGCCAAAGGCTGACAGCCCAGCCAGGGCCAACAGCCTTCGCAGGGGCCGCAAGGCCGCTGCGAAGGGCATCTCGCGTCCGGCCTTGGCCGGACACCGTTTGGTTGCTTCTCGGTCGTCTCGATCACTCCGCGCAGGTGGGCGGATCTTGCGCCAGCGCCCAATCCGCAACATCGCGCCAGACCCGCTCGGCTTGCAGATCGCGGAACAAGAGGTGCCACCCCTCCTCATAGCGGATTACCTCGCGCGGCCCATGAAGGCGGCCAAAAATGCGCTCGACCGTCGCATTCGGCACGATCTCATCCCGCGCTCCCAGCAACAGCAAGGCCGGCAGATCGACCTCCGCGCTCGCCTCAGCGGCCCGATCTGTCACCCGGACCAGCCCAAAGATCTCCCGTGCAGAAGGCCGCCGCAAATAGAGCGGATCACGGCCCAATTCGCGCAAAGCCTCGATATTGTCACTGGCCTGAATCCGCACCACCCCCTCGCCCGTGAACCGGCGATCCGGCACGAGCGAGGCCGCGCTCCAGGCCAAGAGACGGTGCAGCGGATTGAGATCGTCTCCACCCCAGATCGCCGGGGCTGCCAGGACAACCGCATCTGCCGCCAGATCTGGCGCTGCCGCAAGAACAACCCCTCCCCCCATGGAATGGCCGATCACGATCAAAGGCAGACAGGGCGTCTCTGACCGAACCGCCTCGGTGATACCACGCAAATCAGCGACCAGTTGATCTGCGCCGGGCCAGAACCCGCGAGAGGCATTGCGCCCGAACCCGCGCTGATCATAGGCGATTGTGGTCAAGCCCCGCGCAGCCCACCACGCGCCCGCATCAGCAAAGGTGCTCTCGCCATAATCGCCATACCCATGCACTGCCAATAGGATTGCTTTTGGCTCCTCCGCATCCCACCGGCTCACCGCGAGCTCGCCGGAGGGCGCGGGCAGGCCCGCCACTGGCAAAGGCCCACCTGCAGAACAGGCCGTGAGCCCCAGGCTCAGCAGCAGAGCCGAGCAATAGCTGCGCGCAGCCATGGCACCACCTCCGCCTCGAACCAGGGGTTCTTCTTCAGCCAACCGGTGTTGCGCCAGCTTGGATGGGGCAGCGGCAGAACCCCGGCGCCGATATGCGCGCGCCAATTGCGCACCGTCTCGCTCACCCCTTTGCCGCGCGCTTTGCCCAAATGCCAGGCTTGCGCGTATTGCCCGATGACCAGGGTCAACTCGACCTCCCCCAGCGCTGCCATGACAGGTGCGCGCCACGTTTCTGCACAGACCTTGGGCGGTGGCAGATCCGACCCCTTTGCATCGTAACCTGGAAAACAAAACCCCATTGGCACGATGGCAAGCTTGGCGGGGTCATAGAAGACCTCCCGCCCGATCCCCATCCAATCGCGCAAACGATCGCCCGAGCGATCGTCGAACGGCAACCCGCTCGCATGCACCCGCGCCCCCGGCGCTTGGCCCACGATCAAAACCCGCGCATGGGTCGAGGGAACCAGAACCGGGCGCGGGGAATGACCTGTCTCGGTCGCCAAAAACCGATCCTCGCAGATCCGGCAGCCGCGGATCTCTCCAAGAAGTTTGGCCAACGCCGGATCCGCAGTCTCCATACCGTTTGCATATCGCGCCTTGCGGAGGATCGGCAAGCGCGCTAGAGCGTGGTATACCAGAAGCACGGAACGTGGCCGCTGGACTTTCAAGTCGAAACCTTGCTCTAACCATATTCTGGCAAGAGGCTATCAACCGGACCATCAAGGCCTCAATCGGCCTGTCTTGAAGGGGGGACTGACCGCGCATGCGCCTGTTCCTGATATCGTCGACGCTGTTTGCCTACTGGCTGTTGCTCTCGGGGGAATGGGAGCATGAATGGCTGATCTGGGCGGGCGCCATCCTCTCGGTCGCAGTCGTTGCCTATGGGCTCGCGAAAGGTCTGACCGATGAAGAGGGATTCCCGGTCGAGAAGCTCCCCCGCGCCCTGATCTACTGGCCCTGGCTTGGCTGGCAGATCTTGCTCTCTGCCACGACGGTCACGCGGATCGTCCTCAGCCCCAGCCTGCCGATCTCGCCGCGAATGGTGAAAGTCGATGCGGGCCAACGCACCGCCGTGGGACTGACGACCTATGCAAACTCGATCACGCTCACACCCGGCACGATCTCGGTCGAGGTGAGCGAGCAAGAGAAATGCATCTGGGTCCATGCCATCACCCGGAAAGGCGCCGATGACATGGCCAAGGACGAGATGGACGGGATGGTCACCTGGTTGGAGGGTCGTGAATGACCCTCGAGACGATCGACACTTGGATGTGGATCCCACCGATCATAGCCGTCTTGGCAGCGCTTGCCCTTGCGGTTGCACGGGTTCTGGCCGGGCCCACGGCCTTTGACCGGCTATTGGCGGCAAATGTGATCGGCAATGGCGCGATCCTGATGCTCGCCCTGTTTGGCTTTCTCACCGGCAGGCCAGAGTTTCTCGATATCGGCATCACCTATTCACTGCTCAACGTGATCGGCCTGCTCGCAGTGCTGAAATTCTTTCGCTACGGCGCGCTTGGATATACCCAAGACAGCGATCCGGAGGAGGGCAAATGAGCACCGATATGCTGCTCGACCTGGCCAGCCTAGTCTGCCTCTCGCTGGGTGGCTTTTTCTTCCTGGTCGGTGCGATCGGCCTCAACCGAATGCCCGATATGTTCACCCGGATGCATGCGACTTCAGTTGGCGATACGATGGGCTTTGGCCTGATCATCCTCGGCATGTGCTTGCAGGCCGGGATGACGCTGGTGACCGTGAAGCTGATCTTCATTCTGCTGGTCGTCCTCTTCACCGGCGCCGTCGGCAGCCATGCACTGGCCCGAGCCGCGCTGCATGATGGCGAGAAGCCAATCCTCGCCAATGACAAAGGTGTCCTGGCCGAGACGGACCCCTGCGAGCCATGTCCCGAACTGCGCGACCGACTGGCCGAGCCCCTGACCTCGGAGACGCTCGATGTTCAAGTCCTCGACCGAAAAGGGGAGGCGCGACCATCGAACTCGTGATCAACATGGTGCTCCTGACCCTTCTCGCCACCGTAACCCTGGGTGTGATGCGGGTGCGCCAACTCTTTGCCGTGGTCGTGCTCTCGGGGGCGTACAGCTTCCTGATGGCCTCGGTCATGGTGGTGCTCGACGGGGTTGATGTTGCGATGACGGAAGCATCGGTGGGCGCCGGGATCTCGACAGTTCTGCTCCTCGGCGCCCTGCACCTGACCAAAACCCGAGAGGCCGAGCCGCGCTACACAGCGGTCCTTCCCATGATCGTTGCCATCGGCACCGGGGTGATGCTGGTCTATGGCACTTGGGAGCTTCCGGCCTTCGGCCTCGCCGACTCGCCGATGAACACTGGCGTCGGCGCCTATTACATCGAGAACAACTATCACGACACCCATATCCCGAACATCGTGACCGCCGTCTTGGCCAGCTATCGCGGCTTTGACACGCTGGGTGAGGTCGCGGTGATCTTTACAGCAGGCATTGGGGTCATGCTGCTGCTCAAACGCTACAAGCCGGGGGATTGAGCCCATGCGCATGGACGTCATTCTTCGCGTAACCGCCAAGTTCTTCATCCCCTTCATGTTGATCTTTGGGCTCTACGTCCAATTGCATGGCGATTTCGGACCGGGAGGCGGGTTTCAGGCCGGTGTGATCCTCGCCGCCGCCATCATCTTCTACGCCATCATCTGGGGTCGAGAGGCGGCAATCCGGGTGATGCCGGTCTGGGTGGTCGAGGCGATGGTCCCGCTCGGCGTCCTGATCTATGCCGCTGTCGGGGTCTACGGCATCATGACCGGCGGCAACTACCTCGACTACAACGGTCTGGTCCACGCCCCCCCGACCCACGACGAGGCCGTGCATGGCCAGCACTGGGGTGTCTTCCTGGTCGAGATCGGCGTGCTTGTCTCGGTCACCGGCACGATGATCGCGATCTTCTACGCCTTCACGGGGAGGAGCACGAAATGACCTTCCTCGAGGACATCATCGCCCACTACAATTACTGGATCACGATCTTCCTGATGTGCGCGGGCCTCTACATCGTCGTGGCCAAATCGAACATGATCAAGACATTGGTGGGGCTCGGGATTTTCCAAACCTCGGTTTACTTGCTCTACCTCTCGCCCGGCAAGATCCTGGGCGGCACGCCGCCAATCCTGCTGGACGACAAAAAGGCCGATGTGCTCTACTCGAACCCTCTGCCGCATGTGCTGATCCTGACCGCCATCGTCGTCGGCGTCGCGACCCTGGCGCTGGGCCTCGCGCTCACCGTCCGGGTTCACGAGGCCTATGGCACTATCGAAGAAGATGACGTGGTGACCGCTGTCGACCGCGAGGATTTCGCCGAATGAGCGGACCGGCCGAGGCCGTCGCCGTCGATTGGATGGCCCATATGCCTGCCTTGCAGGTGGCCGTTCCTATGCTCGGCGCTACCATCACAGCGCTGGTGCGCAAAGGGCCGGTTTGCTCACTGATTAACCTGGTTGTCTGCCTCGCGATGCCTGTCATCGCGGCCCTGATCCTCTATGAAGTGCTGGTGCATGGCACGATCTCCTATGCAATGGGCTCCTGGGCGCCGCCGGTGGGGATCGAGTATCGGATCGATGCGCTTAACGGCTTTGTGCTGTTCCTGGTCTCCCTGATCGCGGCACTTGTGGCGATCTGGATGCCCAAATCCATCGCCGATGAGGTCGCGCCAGAGCGTCAGGGCTGGACATATACGATGTTCCTGATGGCGCTTTGCGGGCTCTTGGGTATGACGATCACCGGCGATGCGTTCAACATCTTCGTCTTTATGGAGATCTCGTCGCTCGCCACCTATGTCCTGATCGCCATGGGCCAGGACCGCCGGGCCGTGGTTGCAGCCTATCAATACCTGGTGATCGGCACGATCGGCGCGACCTTCTATGTCATCGGCGTCGGGATCCTGTTCAGCATGACCGGCACGTTGAACCTAAACGACATGGCCCAGATTCTGCCGACGATCGAGGCTGAGCGCCCGATCCTCGCCGGTGGAGCCTTCATTGTCGTCGGTATCGGATTAAAGCTCGCCCTCTTCCCGCTGCACCGGTGGCTGCCGAATGCCTATGCTTTCGCACCCTCTGCAGCGACCGTCTTCCTGGCCGCAACAGCGACCAAGGTCGCGGTCTATCTCCTGATCCGCTTCGCCTATTCGATCTTTGGCAAAGACGATATGTTCGGCGATCACAACGCGCAGATCGTGCTCCTGACGCTGGCGAGCCTCGGCATGGTCATGCCCTCGATCATCGCCGTCTTCCAAGTCAACGTGAAGAAGATGCTCGCCTTCTCCTCGGTCAGCCAGGTCGGCTATATGCTGATGGGGATCGGGATCGCCAATGTCGTCGGGCTCACCGGCGGCATCGCGCATATGTTCAACCACGCGATCATCAAAGCAGCGCTCTTCCTTGCGATAGGCTGCGTGGTCTATTCCACAGGCATCCGCCGGATCGAGCAGATGAACGGCGTCGGCCGCACGATGCCCTTCACCATGGCCGCTTTTGCGATTGCTGGCATGGGCCTGATCGGCGTGCCGGGCACGGCGGGCTTCGTGTCGAAATGGATGCTGATCCAGGGCGCGGCCGAGGCGGGTATGTGGTGGCTGATCGTCGTGATCGCGACCTCCTCAGTCCTCGCGGTTTTCTACATCGGCCGGGTCATCGAGGTCGCTTGGTTCCGCCCCCCCAACGACGCCGCCGATCAGCCGCGAGACCTTCCGGTTGAGATGATCGTGATCACCTGGGTGATGGCCTTTGCCGTGATCTATTTCGGCATCGATAGCGGTGTGAGCGTCGAGATCCCGGCCCTCGCGGCCGAGGCCTTGATGTCCAGCTGGGCAGTGGGAGGCGCGCAATGATCACGGGCTTCTCGGATGCAGAGCTGATCTATATCGCGCTTCTCCTACCGCTCCTCGGCGCGTTTGGGATCTGGGCCACCGGGCGCAACCCAAACCTGCGCGAGGCGGTGACACTGACAACGGCCATCGGCACGTTCATGGTGGTTGTGCTGACACTCTTGCCCAAAGTGCTCGCGGGCGAGGAACCCGCCACCCCCGATCTGCACATGTTCGGCCCGGTCAATGTCCAATTCACGATCGAGCCCCTTGGCATGCTTTTCGGCACCGTCGCCTCCAGCCTCTGGATCGTGAACTCGATCTACTCGATCGGCTATATGCGCGGGAACAAAGAGCCGCGGCAGACCCTCTTCTACATCTGCTTCGCAATCGCGATCTCCTCGGCGCTTGGGATCGCATTCGCCGGGAACCTCTTCACGCTGTTTCTGTTCTACGAGCTTCTCACGATCTCGACCTATCCGCTGGTCACCCATAAGGCGAACGAAGAGGCGATGGCCTCGGGCCGGACCTATCTGATCCTGCTGATCTCGACCTCAATGGCCCTGTTGTTGCCCGCCGTCATCTGGACCCATGTGGCGGCTGGAGGCTCGGAATTCACGGGCGGCGGCATCCTGGCAGGCGCAGGCCTCTCGGCAGGCGCGTTGGCCGCCCTCTACGCGCTCTATGCCTTTGGCATCGGCAAAGCGGCGCTGATGCCCTTCCACTTCTGGCTGCCCGCCGCGATGGTTGCCCCCACGCCCGTCTCTGCGCTGCTCCACGCTGTGGCGGTCGTCAAGGCGGGCGTGTTCTCGGTGGTCAAAATCACCGTCTATGTCTTCGGGATCGATTTGTTGGCCGAGACGGGCGCCTCCGATCCCATTCTCTACGTCGCGGGCTTCACCGTGATTTGCGCCTCCCTGATTGCGCTGTTCCAAGACAATCTCAAAAGGCGCTTGGCGTTTTCCACGATCTCACAGCTTTCCTATGTGGTGATGGCCGCGGCCATCGCGACACCGGCGGCGATCATCGGCGCGGCACTTCATATCGCGGCCCATGCGGTCTCAAAGATTACGCTCTTCTTCGCCGCGGGCTCGATCTACACCGCCGCCCATCTGACCGAGGTGAGCGAGCTCGACGGCCTCGCCAAGCGCCAGCCCTGGACCTTCGCGGCATTCTTCATCGGCGCGCTCTCGATCATCGGCTTGCCCCCCTTCATCGGCCTCTGGTCCAAATGGTGGATCGGGGTGGGGGCTGCGGACGGCGGTGAGTATTGGGTCATCGCGGTCTTGATGATCTCCTCGCTCTTGAACGTCGCCTATCTCTTGCCGATCATAGCACGTGGCTGGTTTGCCCCCGGAACCGACGAGACCCCACCCCAGATCCACGAAGCGCCCGGCCCGATGATGGCCGCCCTAATCATCACCGCGATCCTATGCGTCATGCTGTTCTTTGGCATCGGCCCCCTGCTGGATCTCGTCCAACAGATCAACTTCACCGCACCCGGAGGAACCAATGGCTGACCGTCTCTATACCGACCGCCACCCGGACATCCGCGATGACGTGCCAATGAAGCATCCGAACGAGCCAAAGGCCTGGATCTACCAGCCAAAGAACATCACAAGGATCGTCTACACCGTCTATGCCACCTGCGCGGCCCTCTTGCTCGTCGACCCGTTTGTCCACAAGCACGGCTATTTCGAGATCGAGCATCTTTGGGGTTTCTACGGGATCTACGGATTCATAGGCTCGGTCTTCCTGGTCCTGGCGGCGAAGGAGATGCGCCGCTTCCTCCAAAAGCCGGAGGATTACTATGACGATAAGTGAGATCTCCCCCGGCCTTATCCTGATCCTCGGCGCCCTTCTGATCCCCTTCCTGCCGGGCAAGCTGCGGGTCCTCTGGGTCGTCACCCTGCCCGTGCTCGGCTTCCTTCAAGCACTCTCGCTGGAGCCCGGCCTCTCGGGCCAGATCGAGGTCATGGGATTGGAGCTCACAACAATCCGCCTCGACGGGCTCAGCCGGATCTTTGGCTATATCTTCCTGATCGCGGCCTTTATCGGCGGCGTCTACTCGTTCCACAAGGGCGGCTGGGTCGAGCATACGGCCGGCATGATCTACGCCGGCAGCGCAATCGGCGCGGTTTATGCAGGCGATCTGGTGACCCTGTTCTTGTTCTGGGAAGGCACAGCAATCGCCTCGGTCTTTCTGATCTGGGCGTCGCGGACCGAAGCGGCCCTGGCCGCAGGCATCCGCTATCTCGTCATCCAAGTTGGC
>JBCDAS010000052.1:0-16903 GCA_039185235.1 Pseudomonadota bacterium | reverse complement strand
GGTGGTATTATGGGTCCATGCCCTGAGACGGGTGGTCCGATCTGTCATTGTGGCCACACGGAGTCCGAGGAGAGCGAGACTGCTCACGGGCATGAGCACGATCCGGGTCATGGGGCGGGTCACAACCCGCATGATTCGGACAGCCCTTTGCATGGCGAGCACGCGGCGGTGTTCGATCTGGTCAAGCACGCGGATGCGACGCATATAGCGGTGTCCAGTGGCTCTTGGTCCGACCCCGCGACCTGGGCCGACGGTGTGGTTCCGGGTGACGATGCGAAGGTCGTGATCGGCGATGGGGTGCACGTCACCTATGACGCTGTCTCGGATGCGCGGCTGTTCACGGTGCGCGTTGACGGGCACCTGGACTTCGCCACGGACCGCGATACCAAGATGGTGGTCGACACCATGGTGGTCGACATGGTCGGGCGGCTGACCATCGGTACCGAGGAGGATCCGATGCAGCCCGGTGTCTCGGCCGACATCGTCATCGCCAACAATGGCGCAATCGACGTCGGCTGGGACCCGATGCTGCTGAGCCGCGGCATCGTCAGCCATGGCGCGGTCGAGATGCACGGCCAGGAGAAGACTGTGCACCTGAAGGTGGCCGAGGATCCGATGGCCGGCGATACCTCGATCGCGCTATCGGAGGTGCCCGAGGGCTGGCAGGTCGGTGATACGATCGTACTGGCAGGGACTCGGTATCAGCTGTCCCGCTACGACAAGAACCTGAGTGAGTACGTCCGCGTGCCGCCCGAGGACGAGGTGCTGACAATCACCGCGATCGAGGGCAACGAGGTGTTCTTCGACACCCCCCTGCAGCATGACCATGATACGCCTCGAGCCGACCTAAAGACCTCGGTGGCGAACTATAGCCGCAGCATCACAATTGCGACCGAAGAGCCCGAGACCGCGGCAGTGCACGAGCGCGGCCATGTGATGTTCATGCACTCGGACGATGTCGACGTGCGCTATGCCGCTTTCCATGAACTGGGCCGCACTGACAAGTCCGTGCCGGCGACGACGGCGACCGAGGCGATGGAAGATCCGGCGTCGGATGCCAATGTCACAGGGCGCTATTCGTTCCACTTCCACCGCACCGGGCTTGAAGACCAGGAAAACCCGGCCATCGCCATCGGTAACGCGGTCTATGGCTCACCGGGCTGGGGTTATGTGCACCATGACAGCCATGCCGTGCTGCACAACAACGCCGCCTTCGACACATTCGGAGCAGGCTTCGTGTCCGAGACCGGCAACGAGACCGGGACGTGGACCAATAACATTGCGATTCAAGCCGAGGGTACCTCACTGATCGATCCCAAACAGGGCACTCCGGTCGGCAGTTTCGAGGATTTCGGCCAGACCGGCGACGGGTTCTGGTTCCAGAGCCGGATGATCGAAAGCTCGGGCAACATCGCAGCCAGCGTCAACACAGGCTTCGTATTCTTTCATCGCGGTGAGGTTGGCGAGGGCGGCCAGTTACCTTTCGACGCCTCGGTTTTCGAACTGCCCGATCTGCTGAAGTACAACCCTTCCGAGGTCTCGGACACGCCGCCGATCTTGCACTTCGACAACAACGAGACCTTCGCAGCGCGCGGCGGGGTACAAGTGAGCAAAGCCAGCCCGAACCAGGGCCACGACGTACGCAGCCATTTCACCGACTTCACGGCCTGGAACGTGCGCAATGGTATCGACCTGCTCTACACTGGCCACTACACGGTCGAGGGGCTCGACCTGATCGCCGATACTGAATCGGGCTCGCACTACATGCCTGGCGTACAGTTCGGCACCGCAGCACTTGACCTGGCGATCATCGATGCCCGGATCGAAGGGTTCACCCACGGCTTCCGGGCTCAGGATAGATCGACGCCCGAAGATCCGCGCCACTACACCATCATCAATCCCGAGTTCATCGACGTCGATACCGCGTTCGACAATTTCAATCCCGCGCTCGACATCATCGCTCTGAGCCATGACCAGATTGTTCCGGGCCGGTTCGAGATCGAACTGGACGCGCCGCTGCACTTCTTCGCAGGCTCGGCCCCTGGGGCCGGGACTGTCGAGATCCGCGGTACTAAGACAGACAGCCTGGGCACGGTCGAACTGCCCGCTGGCAATGCCGAGAACTACAACCTGACCTTCCATCAGGTGCTGCGCATCCTCGAGACTGATGGGTATTACGAAACCGCCGATGGCCAGCGCTATTTTGTCTTCGAGGCGTATTACGGCGACCGGGTGACCTCGGAGACCTTCAAGGTTGGGCATCTGGTCGAGATCGACGACAATGTGCCGCTGGGCAACATCTATACGCCGTTCGGAAACGCCAGGTTGAACGGAATCCTCGACCTTGACAGCGTCGCGCCCGAGACGCAGAGCGAGGTCGCTGAAACTGCGGTCGAGACCGAGCTGGTCATTGATCTGCTGGCCAACGATAGCGACGCCGACGGCGACACGCTGGCCATCGACGGCATCCTGCAGCCACTGCACGGCGAGGTCTTCGACAATGGCGACGGCACCGTCACCTACCGCCCGGACTTCGGATTCTCAGGGGTCGACACGTTCAAGTACTGGGTCACCGACGGTCATGGCAACTTCACCCCGGCCACCGTCACCGTACAGGTCAGTCCGGGTGAGGCACCGGCCGTGATCGATGCTGGAGGGGATGCCTTCGACGCTGGATCGCTCGACCTGCCGACAGACCAGGGCCTGCACATCACCGCCACCGCCGCCGGACACTGGACCATCACCACTCCGGACGGTGCCGAGCACCGGACCGTCATTAACACGACTGAACTCACTGGCACAGACACCGATGACATCTTCGAAGGCTTGGCCACCAACGACCTCTTCCACGGCGCGGGTGGCAACGATATCCTCAACGGTGGCGCGGGGTCCGACGAACTGTACGGTGGCAACGGCAATGATACCCTGATCGCAGGCACAGCCGGGACACCGGCACAGGTCCTGTCTGGAGACGCGGGCGACGACACCTATGTCCTCTCGCGCGACAGCGGCACCGTCATCATCGGCACCCAGGCCGAAACCGCCGGAGCCGGGACAGCCGACACCGTCCGCTTCACGGACCTCAACCTGAGCGACCTGACCGTCTCGGTGCAACAGGACGGCAGCGCCGCCAACACATGGCTCATCCTCGCCTGGAACACCAACGGCACTCAGGGCGAACTGCGCATCGCCCACGAAGGCACACATATCGAAAACTTCACATTCCAGGACGGAACAACAACCGGATTGGATGCGCTCCTGCCCCAGGAAGATGCCATTCTCGGAACCGATGGCGCGGATACACTGCGCGGCACCGGCGAAGGCGAGACATTCCGCACCGGTGACGGGGACGACAATATCCGCGCGGGCGCGGGCGACGATATCCTCGACCCGGGCGCAGGCTCGGGCGGTGTTCAGAACCTGTTCGGCCAGGCCGGGAACGATACATACCTGATCGGTCGTGACGTCGGCTCAGCCCGCATCAGCCATTATGCCGAGAGCGGCACTTCAGGCACCGCCGACCGGCTGGTCTTCACCGATCTGACCCGTGACCAGATCTGCTCGGCCTTCTACGAGACCGGTGGCATCGGCGAGATTCAGTTGGTCCTGCACTGGGAGATCGACGGCGTAATCGGCGAGGTACGCATCGCCCACCTGGGCCAGTTCATCGAAAGCTACGAGTTTGCCGATGACACGATCCTGACCCATGCCGACTTCGAGGAACAGCTCCTGGTGATCTCGGGCACCGATGGGCGCGACTCGCTGCGCGGAACGAACCTGGCCGAGCGCATCGAGACCGGCGACGCCAGCGACAATATTCGCGCAGGGGCCGGCGACGACATCCTCGATCCGGGCGCAGGCGGTGCCGCGGTCCAGAACCTGTTCGGCCAGGGCGGTAACGACACCTACCTGATCGGAGCGGATTCCGGGACCTCGCGCATCAGTTGGTACGGCGAGAACGAGAACATGGGTACGGCGGACACGGTGGTCTTCACCGATCTGAACGCCGCAGACCTGACGGTCTCCGAGTACGACACCGGCAAGCTGGATGGCATCCAGATGATCCTAAGCTGGGATGTGGACGGTGTCTCGGGCGAGCTGCGACTGGCCGAAATGGGCAGCCACATCGAGAACTTCGAGTTTGCTGACGGCACCACCCTGTCCGCACAGGATCTGCTGATCTGACCAGTCAGGCTTGTCCTGCGACTTGCGCAATGGCTGAGCCGGTATCAACCGGCTCTGCTCACACACTCCTGCTAGACATGATCGCCTGGCGTTGACTGTTTTGAACTCATCCTTATAAGTGCAGGAGATCATGCAGCTCGCTAGAATCGTTAAGTTCATTAAAAATAATCTATCTGACAAAATAATTTTACATTAAATTATCAATATTAATAATATTATCTTAATATGCTATTTATTTAAAAATTGTTTCTTAATTTACAGCCATTCATTAATATTTTTTCAAAAAAGATAGCCTATGGTATTATAAAAGAAAAATATTCAGACGCGTCAAAACTGGGCAGATAATATGGTACCTCGATAAACTATCTATACGCGACCCCCTCCCATATTTAATAATATTAATATCAGTACATCCTACCAAATCCGAGAGATCACCCTGGCCGGTAGTGAACACATCGGTCGCTGTATCGGGCTAGCCCCAGACGCACCAACGGCTGATATTGCGGCGCTTGCTGCATCGCACCGCGTGCGCCTGGCTGCTCTGCTTGCGCTTGTACTGTTACCTTCGGCGTACTTTGCTGCCGGTGAGTTCGACGCACTGCGCTTTATTGGGTTTCCGCTGGAATTGATCGACAGGGAGTGGGATCTTTGGGCGCCAGAAAACCCTGGCGAACGCCGCGTTATGTAAGGGCGTGAAGATGTGGACGTCCATGCTGGAACGTACCTTCCGGATAAAGCAGTCATGGAAAACCCCGTGAACCGGATCCTTTCGAAGTACCAGAGTATCCGCGCCGCAGCGGCCAGACCGGCGCGCGAGCGTACGATGTCCGAAAAGCTGATCATCTCGGGCGCACTGAACAGCACCAGTCAGGCAATCAGCATCATCTTGCGGGTCGTTGCGACATTGGTCGTCACGCGGCTGCTGTCGCCCGAGATCTTCGGCCTGTTCGCGATCATCACGACCTTCCAGGTGATCCTCTTCATGCTGACAGATTTCGGCATCCCGTCGTTGATTAAGGTCTCGGATAAAACCGATGATCCTGACTTCCTGCGTACCTGCTGGACCGTCCAGGCCCTGCGCGGCCTATTCCTCTATGTCCTTGTGTTGCTCTTCGCGCTCGGCCTGTACGGGCTGCAACAGGCAGGCGCGGTCTCGTCCGACACCGTCTATGGCGCAGCCGTGTTACCGGCAGCTCTGGCCGCCAGCGGCTTTCAACTTGTCTTCCAGGGCCTCTCGTCGGTGAACCAACATGTCTATGCCCGGGACATGCGGTTTTTCCGCATTACGATGATGCAAGTCATTCAGGCCTTCATCATGCCGATACTGACGATCTTGATCGCGCTGTATCATCCCAGCGTCTGGGCGTTCGTCATCGCGGGCCTTGGCACGGCGGCCTCAGGCTTCGTGATGAGCTTTATCCTATTTCCCGGACCATCAATGCGGTTCTGTTTGAACCCCGGTTATCGCCGCGAGCTTTACGCGCGGGGCCGCTGGATCATGTCCAGCTCGGCAATCTTCGTCTTTTCCAGCAATGCCGACCAGATCGTGCTCAGCCTGTTCACCTCCCCGGCCTTTTTGGGCGTGTACTACATCGCGAAGCAGATCTTCATGGTCCCGAAAGGCTTTGCCGACAATATGATCGGGGCGGTGCGGATTCAGGTCTTCAAGGACATTCTTCCGCAGGGGCAGGCCGAATTCCGCCAGAAGTACTACAGGTTCCGCCGCCCCGTTGACTGGTTCATATTCGTGTTCATCGGCGGTATGCTGGTGTCCGGTCCGACGCTGATCGACCTGATGTACGATGATCGCTACCTTGAGGCGGGCACAATCCTGCAGATTCTGGCGATCGGACTGGCCCCGATCTGCTTCCTGGTCATCCATGGCGCGTTCGAGGCCTCGAAACGGTTCAAGCTGATCGCCTTTTTCACGTTCATGCAGTTCGTCACGATCTATGCCACGACCATCACGGTTCTGTGGATCTTCCAAGAGCCATACTACGCGATCTTCGCGATCGCGCTCCACCGTGTACCGGACACGGTGGTCATGATGGCCATGGCCCGCCGGGAAGGTTGGCTGCGGCTGCGGTCCGAACTTCTGAACATCCCGGCCGTCGCCCTTGGCGCCGGCGCCGGGTATGCGTTCAACACCGGACTGCAGGTCCTCGGGTTTATGCAGGTGACAGGATGACGTTCACGATATCGCCGTGCCGGGTGAGTTCGTAGACAGTCCGGTAGTCATGTGCCCTCGCCCAACCCGTCAGGCTGTCACGCTCCTCCACGGATGTCTCAATCATCAGGACCGGACGGCTCGCGCTGATCACCTCGTTCATGCCTGCTAGGACGGCGTACTCATGTCGCTCGACATCGATCTTGATGAAGCTGATGCCCTCGCGTGGCAATCGATTGTCGGCCAAGTCCAGCGTGACCGGCTCACCCGCGGCGTCGTCGGTGACGCTATTGCTGCCGATGTTCTGCTCGAACAGTGGTTTCATATAAGCACTGCCAGTCTTGTCGGACAGAGCGACCCTTCTGACCTGGATCACGTCGTCCAGATCGTTCAAAGCGATGTTCATGCCCAGGATTCCGCGTGCCTTGCGCCCCGGCTCGAAGGCGATGACCCGATCGGCCTGCATCACCAGAGCAAAGAAGAGCGCGTGATTGCCAAAATTGGCCCCGATATCCACGAAGATTCCGCCGGGTCGGGCATGTGCACGAACCTGTTCCAGTTCCTCCGCCTCGTAGAACCGCCCTGCGAAATGCGCACTGCCAATCATGTTGAACCGGTTCTCGACGAAGAACCGGACCACGTGACCATCGATCTTGTGCTCGACAATGTCACCCTGCCCGATGACCTGCGGGAAATGGGTGATCTTTCGGATTTCGTACCCCAGAGATGCCGCCAACGTCTTCAGAACATTCTTCATGTGTCCAATCCTGAAAGAGCCTCTCCGCACAATAGAGACAAGAGTCCCGCTATTTGTACTCAATGATCCCCGATCTACCTCCACCGGCATAGCGCCGCGCATAGCGCAGGATCCCGGACAGTTCGGCGAACTTGCCCAGCACCATAGCGCCCGCAAAGGACCACGAGAACTGGTCGCCCGGCCCCTCGCGCAGTGCGATCCGCACGATCTGCGCCGGATAGGCCAGCAGTGCCGCCAGGCCCCATGGCCCCAACGCCAGCACCAGCACCGCCGTCACCACCGGAAGTCCCAGCCCCCAGATCAGCGCGCGCCGCACGCCAGGCACACAGTGCCGCTCGGGCGGGGCGCCATGCAGGGCCGCCCCCTCGGCCCAGGCATGGCCACAGCGCGCCGTACGGCGCCACCACTGGCCAAAGCGGTGCATGTCGGCATCATGCAGCGTCATTTCGGCATCCAGGCGCCACACGCGCCAGCCAGCGGCGCGCAGGCGTACGCACAGTTCCGGCTCCTCGCCCGCGATCAGATCATCGCGGTAACCGCCAACATTGACCAGGGACGCGACCCGCATGAGCGCATCCCCGCCGCAGGCATCCGCGCGGCCAATCGGTGTGTCCCATTCGAGATCGCAGAGCTGGTTGTAAATTGATGCCTGGGGAAAGCGTTCGCGCCGTCGGCCGCAGGCGATTGCGACCTTTGGATTTTCGCCAAGGAAGGTCGAGGCTGTTTTGATCCAATCGGGCTGCAACTCGCAATCGCCATCGACGAACTGAACAAGCTCTACCGGTGCAAGCTCTCTGAGCCGTTCGAGCCCCGCGTTGCGGGCGCGGGCTGCGGTAAAGGGGAGATCTGGGTCGAGGATGACGACGGCGGCACCGGCCTTCTCCGCCTCACCGACTGAACCATCGGTTGACCCGGAATCGACATAGACGATCTGGTCGACCGCATCGAGCGAGGCGAGGCACCGGATGAGCCGCTCCCCCTCGTTCCGGCCAATAACGACTGCACCGATCACGAGGGGTCCGCAGGCATGCGGATCACACGAGCTGGCACGCCGCCCGCTATAGCGCCTGCAGGCACGTCCCGTCGGACGACAGCGTTGGCGCCGATAATCGCACCCTGCCCCACCCGGACGCGACCGAGGATCACGGCGCCCACACCGATCTCAACTCGCGCTTCGATGATCGGGCGGCCATCGAGATCGTCCAAGCCCGAGATCCCAAAGGTCGTGTTCTGGCGAATGATCACGTCATCTCCGATCGTATGGGCCACCAGGATCATGCCGCCGAAATGCTCGAGCTTGACCCTGCGCCCGACCTGCACCGTGTAGGGCAGCATAATCCCGCAGACCCACTCCACCAGTTTTGTCATGATCCGGTAAATCACGGTCATTGGCGCGCGCAGAAGCCGCGAGCGCAGGCCCATCCGCCAATTGCCAAAACGATGCCAGAACAGCGCCCAGAACCCCTGGGCCAGCGGATCGCGGTCATGGGTTCGGTAATCCTCGGCCACCAAAGCCCAGAACCCGATGCCGGAGGGGTTGAGATTCTCCCTCCCCGGATTGGGATCAAAATCAGAGGGGCTGGTCATGGTGCCACCTTTCTCCACACGGGCCTGTGACTGGCTATTTATCTGCTTAGCTGGCATCTGCACAGAGTGTCGCAGCTGAGCTTAGGACATTTCATGATGCTGACCCGCCGGACCGCTTTGACTGGCCTTGCCGCGAGTACTGCGCTGCCCCTTCTGCCCGCGCGCGCACAGGAGGAGGCGACCGCCACGGCCCTGCGGGATCTGTTGATCGCCAGCCAAAGCCGCTATCAGGCCGCGATCGATCATCTCAACCAGCGCAAGGGGGCGGACCTGATCGCCTCGCTGATCTTTGCGCTGCGCTACTCGCCGAACCCAGAACAGCCGATGCTGGCGCTGTTGCGCGACATCACTGGGAACGAGGCCGCGGTCACGTGGCATGACTGGATGCTTTGGCAGGAGTTGCATCCCGAGAACACGCCGCATCCCGCCTATATCGACATCAAGCGAGATCTGTTCCTGTCGATTGACCCCTATTTTGAAGTCTTCTTGGACCCAGAGGACCTGCAGCCGGATCGGATGAAGATCCGGTTTGAGGAGGTCGCCTGGGGCGGTGTGCGCAAGGATGGGATCCCGTCGCTCGACAATCCGATCCTGGTCGAGGCGGGTGCCGAAGAGGCGGGCTATTTGATCGATACTGATCTGGTTTTTGGCGTCTCGATCAATGGAGACACGCGGGCCTATCCGCTGAGGATCATGGGCTGGCATGAGATGTTCAACGATGTGATCGGTGGCGTGCCCCTGGCGATGGCCTATTGTACGCTCTGCGGATCGGGGATCCTGTTCGAGACGGGCGGGATCGAGGGGTTTGAGGAGCCTTTGGTCTTTGGCTCCTCCGGCTTCCTTTATCGCTCGAACAAACTGATGTTCGATCGCCAGACCCATTCGCTGTGGAACCAATTCACCGGCAAGCCGGTTTCCGGCGATCTGGTCGCGCAGGGGATCGAGCTGAAGCAGCGCCCGATTGCGATTGCCCCTTGGGCGGATTGGAAGGCGCAGAACCCCAAGACCAAGGTCATCACGCTGCGGACCGGGTTCAATCGCGACTATGGCTCGGGCGTGGTCTATAAGGACTATTTCGCCTCACCCAATCTGATGTTCCCAGCCAATGTCGATGAAAGCCGGTTGAAGCAGAAGGAATATGTCTTTGGCATCCGAACCTTTGGTGGGGCCAAGGCCTGGGCGCTGAAAGCCTTTGAAGGGGGCCGGGTGTTGAACGATCAGCTGGTTGAGACACCGCTGGTTCTGATCGGCAACACGGCAAGCCGGACGGTGCGCGCCTATGAGCGGGGCTCTCTGCGCTTTACGGCCGGGCGCAGGCCGCAGGAGCTTTTGGCCGACGGGAGCGCGGTTTGGACCGTGACCGAGGAGGCGTTGCTGGGACCTGATGGTGAGAAGCTGCCCCGGGTTGCAGGCCATATCGCCTATTGGTTCGCCTGGGATGGCTATATGGGCGCAAAGTCCGAGTTCTTCGCTGGCTGATCAGATCGCTTGCATTCCGTGCCGATCGCGGGTTTCGATGGATCGAAACCTGACGGAGCCCAATCATGACCCTTGAGATTTGGATCGCCTTTGCTTTGGCGAGCGCTGCTTTGCTTGCCATCCCCGGCCCGACGGTGATGCTGGTGGTGTCCTACGCCTTGGGCCGTGGGCGCCAATCTGGTTGGGCGACAGTTCCGGGCGTCACTCTGGGCGACTTCACCGCCATGACGATTTCGCTGGCGGGCGCAGGGGCGATCCTGGCGGCTTCGGCGACGCTTTTCACTGTGCTCAAGCTGGTTGGGGCGGCGTATTTGATCTGGCTCGGCATTGGGCTATTGCGGGCGAAACCGGCCCTGCCAGCGGCAGAAAAGCAGCGTGCGGGCCTGAAGGCGATGTTCTTAAACAGTTACGTGGTCACAGCGCTCAACCCCAAGGGCATCGTGTTCTTCATCGCCTTCGTGCCTCAGTTCATTGATCCGGCCCAGCCTGTGCTGCTGCAACTGATCGTGCTGGAGGCGACGTTTCTGGGACTGGCTGCTTTGAACACCCTGATATGGGTTCTCTTGGCGGGGGAGATGCGGACGCGATCCAGCGATGCCAGGACCCTCAAATGGGTCAATCGTGTCGGGGGAAGCTTGATGATCAGCGCGGGTATTCTGAGCGCGTTTGCCCGGCGCGCGTGATTACCGTTCGATCTTCGGTCCGTCAGCGAAGCGGCGCGGAACGTTGTTCGCGAAATCCAAGCGAAGCAGTGACTCGCCCAACCCCGTGAGGTCGCAGAGGATGCCCTGGTAGGCGATCACCTCGCCGGTCTGGTCGCGGACACAGCGGGTGTTCGATGCAAGCTCGCGCTCTGGACGCGGCTCAGGAATGGCGTTTGCGAAGCGAGCCGCGTCACGCTCTCGACGCCATTGGGCATAGGCCTGCTCGGTATCTGTCTCGAGGATCGCCTTGAGCGGCGCGTCAAGGTAACCGGTCGCGGGCACACCGAGTTCGGTTTGGAAGGCCAGGATCGCCGCGCGGGTCGCCGGGCCGAACACGCCATCGACGCCTTTGGGGTTATGGCCAGCCAGGGCGAGGCGGAGTTGGACCATCCGGCGTTCGCCTGCGCTCAGCTCCAACATCGTCTCCAGTTCTTCGATGCTATAGCCCCGCGGCGCCTGAGTTTGTGCCAGCGCGACCGCAGTCTCGAAGCGTGATTGTTGAATGACGGCACGCGGTCCGGCCCGGCGCGTGAAGCTGTCGAGCGGCGCCATTGCGACCGTGTCATCGATGATCTGAGGCCAATGCGGCTCGGCCGGACCTTGCCGGGCGATGCGGCGAGGATCAGGTTCGAGCAAGATATCAGCAAAGGCGAACTCAATCTTCTCGTCGTCATCAAAGCTTTGGTCATCATGCTCGAACAACTCGGCAACCGCCGTCGTTGTCTCGTCGACCGGCGTCCCGATGGTCGCCAGCTTCCAATAAGGATCTGTGAGCAGGAAAACCGTGACCAGGGCGGAGGCTAATCCCACACCCGCAAAGGCGAATAGCCATTCACCACCGATGGCAGCCCGGTCATTCATTCCCTTGGACATAGTCCGATCCTCTCCCTGCTGCAAAATAGCAGCCCACTCAAACTTTACAGTACCGGAGAGGGGTAAGCCTGCGCAAGCGTGAAACCGGGATGCGAACGCCCAAGAACGACCATTTTGTCGCGTTTTTGTTGGACTTACTCGGCTTTGCCTAGAAACTAACCAAAAAACACGGGAGAGTTGTGATGGCGCGGCGGGCCAGAAGAGAATCGCGAGACACCGAATCGCGGCAAACCGAATATCGCCAGATCACCAACACGCTGCCACGCTCTATTGTCTTCTCAGAAGACGAGGTTGAGCATATTCATCAAACCAGTTTGCGGGTGCTGAGAGATCTGGGAATCCGGATCTTGAACCCCGAGGCGCGACGCCTGTTGATCGCAGAAGGCTGTGACGAGCGCGCTGACATGATGATCCACTATCCTCCTGAATTGGTTGAGGAAAAGGTCGCGCTGGCTCCTCCGTCCTTTCTGTGGCACGGGGCGCCCGGCTATGCGGTTGAGGTGGGGCCGAGCACGCTTTTGTTTGGCCCCGGAGCGGGCTGCCCCAACGCAAATGACCTGGATCGCGGGCGCAGGCCGGGAAGTCTCCAAGACTTCAAGGAAGCCACACAGTTAGCGGAAAGTTTTGAAGTCATACAAAAACTAGGACCATCGGTGGAGCCGCAGGATGTTCCCGTCGCGATGCGCCATCTCGAGACGCTGTTTGTCCAAGTCACCGAGAGCCGGAAGATCCCCTTTATCTTCTCCCGCGGGACGCGCCAGGTCGAGGACAGTTTTCGGCTGTTGATGATGGCGCGCGGGGTCGATGAAGCGACGTTCAAGAACACGGCCTATGTCTCGACCGTGGTCAACACCAACTCTCCCCGGCAGATCGATGTGCCCATGGCGCAAGGGATCATCGACTTCGCCATTTGGGGCCAAGTCAATGTGATCACACCGTTTTGCCTGTCTGGTGCGATGGCACCGATCACACCGGCAGGGTCGCTGACGCTCAGCCATGCGGAGGCGATGGCGGGGATTACTCTCGCTCAGGTTGTTCGCCCCGGTGCGCCAGTTGTCTATGGGGCCTTCTCCTCGAATGTGGATATGAAATCCGGCGCCCCGGTTTTTGGCACGCCGGAGCATATTCGCACGAATTTCGGCGCGGGCCAGTTGGCCCGTCGGCTGGGCATTCCCTGGCGCTCGGCCTCGGGTACGGCATCGAACGCACCGGATGTGCAAGCGGCGATGGAGACGCAGGCCGGGCTCTGGGGGGCGGTCTTGGGCGGTGCTAATCTGATTTACCATTCGGCGGGTTGGCTGGAGGGCGGGCTGACCTTTGGCTATGAGAAGTTCATCACCGATCTCGAGATCTGCCAGACCATTGCCGAGGCGATGTTGCCGGTTGAGACGACCGAGGAGGCGATCGGCTTTGATGCAATCGCAGAGGTCGAGCCTGGTGGTCATTTCTTCTCGGCCAGCCAGACGATGAATCGCTACGCGACCCAGTTCTATGAACCTGTGATCAGCGATTGGTCGAACTTTGGCCAATGGACCGAGGGCGGATCGGTCAGCGCAACCGACCGGGCGCATGATCTGTGGAAGAAGACACTGGCGGAGTTTGAACCCCCTCCGATGGACGCAGGTTTGCGCAGCGAGTTGGAGGACTTCGTTGCCCGGCGAAAGGCCGAGGGTGGCGCACCGATTATGGAGTAGGAGGAGCCGATGGAGCTGACAGCTTTGCACCCGAAATTTGGCATGGAAGTCTCGGGAACTGCGTTGCGCGATGCGACCGCAACACATCTCTATCCCGAGATCCGCGAGGCATTTGAACACCATTCGCTGCTTCTCTTCCGGGGACAGCATTTGACCGATGAGGAACAGCTGGCGCTTGGGCGTCTGTTCGGCCCGTTGGAGGACCGGATGAACCGGCCGGAGCCAGAGATCGCGGCGGTCTCAAATGAGACTGAGGATGGTGGTGTGACCGATGAGGAGGCGACGCATACCAAGAACCTAAAGGCCAATCAGCTTTGGCACACGGATTCGACCTTTCTCCCAGTTCCAGCGCTCGCCAATATCCTGCAGGCGCGTGTCGTGCCGAGCGAAGGTGGCGCGACGGAGTTCGTCTCGACCCGGGCGGGTTTTCAGGATCTGACGCTTGAGCAACAGGAGAAGCTGCGCGAGACCGTGTTCCACCATCGCTACGCCCACTCGCGGGCGAAGATCGACCCGGAGCTTGCGAAAGGCGATCTCTTCACCCAATGGGCCGATCAGAGCTGGAAGGCGCTTTGGCCCAATCCGGTGACCGGCGAGGAAGCGGTCTATATCGCAAGCCATGTCTTTGCCGTCGAAGGGATGGATGCAGCTGCGGGCCAGAGCCTGGTCGAAGACCTGATCGCCGGGATGACCCGGCCCGAGGATGTCTATTCTCACCTGTGGGAGCCAGGCGATGTGATCATCTGGGATGAGCGCGCAACGCTGCACAGGGGAACATCCTGGCCTTATGACCAGCCTCGGACACTGGTGTCGATCTGTGTGAGTGTGCAGCCCGAGGATGGGTTGGACGATATGCGCATGGCGAGCTAGCCCGCCAAGGCGACGACCCGGCTTTCGACCAAAACGGCCGCATAGAAGACAAAGCTCGCGGTCAGCACAAAGCCGTGCCAAATCGCGTTGTGATACGGCAGGCGGCGCCACAGGTGGAACCCGACCCCGAGCGTATACAGCATCCCGCCGGTCGTGATCAGGACGATCGTTGGCGCCGAGAGCGCGTCCATAATCGGCCCTCCAAAGAGCACGATCGACCAGCCCATCGACAGATAAAGCACGATCGCGAGCCATTCGAGCCGTTGATACGCGAGGATCTGCAGGGATACGCCAGTCGCTGCCGCCGCCCAGATCCCGGTGAGGAGCCAGGCTGCGCCCTCGCCACCCGCATAGATCGCAAAGGGCGTGTAAGTGCCTGCGATTAAGATGTAAATTGCTGAGTGATCGAGCCGGCGGAGCACGTCCCGCCACCTCCAATCCCCGCCAATATGATAGGCCGCTGAGATGGCAAACATCGCAATCAGGCTGACACCGTAGATCGAGACTGCGCTGACATTCGGGGCGTCCCCATGCCAGACGGCCACCAATGTGATCAGGACTGGTACCGCGAGCATCGAGACCGCGACGCCGGTGCAGTGGATCACACCATCCGCGATCCGCTCAGCACGGCTATAGGACGGGTATGTTTGATCCTTGGCCACAAGGAGAGCCTAGGGTCTTATGGTTAGAGCAACAATAACAGATGAGTGACGGCGTCTTCTCGCAGCTCGAATGAAGCCGTCTATTGATCCCAGGTCAGCTTCATATGCTGCGGGAAAGGGGTGCCACCATTCTCTGGCCCGCTCCAGCCGGGGGCGTAGCGAAGGCCCGGTTTTTGGAGCAATGGTTTCAGGATCGCAGGGATGAGTTTGAGATTGATCGCCTGTCCAAAACAAGTGTGCATACCATAGCCCCAGGTCATGTAGATCTCTCGCGGACGGTTGATGCGGAATTGCTTCGCATCGCGCATGTCTTGGAGGTCGAACTGGCCTGAGAGGGTCATCGCGAACACCATTCGGCCTTTTGGGATCGTTGTCTCGCGAACGGTGCCGCGCGCGATCACCGCGTCCCGCGTCGCGCGGCGATAGAGGAGCGGCTGATGGGGATTGAAGCGCAGCGCCTCCCAGATGTATTGCGCCAGGAGATCGTCCTGATCGTTCTGGGCTGCGACCTGAGCACTGCCGAACTCGTTGCTGCGGCTCATCAGTTCCTGCAGGGCAAGACAGGACGCTTTGGACAGCGTTGGCACGGCACCTATGAGAAGACCCACGATGTTGTTGCGGATGCCGATGTCGGACATCCCGGGCACACCGGCGGCCTGGAGGTCGAGGCACCGGTCCAAAACATGCTGAGGGGCTGCCCCTTTCTTCCGCTCCGCTTTTCGCCGGGCGATGGTCTCGTCGAGATAGAGCCGCGCGCCCGCCATTGCCCGATGGGCTTTGTATTTGAGTTGCGGGTCGGCGAAGAGATCGCCGAACAGGTACCAGAACATGACCGTCGTCCAATCGATCATCGTCGCCTGATTAGGCCCGGGCGTGCCGAAGTAATGCCCGACCATATCCGACGAGACGATCAAGCCGAGATCATGCGGCAGATCGATGCCGCCATCCGATCCGTCCACGATCTGCTGAGCGGTCTTTTGTGCGCGAGGGAGAACAATGCTGTCGACATCATCCGCCCGCGCCGCAAGCCGCATGGCCGAGGCATCGCGCGTGTAGTCCCAGCCAGGCTGCATACCGAGGAAGAAGTTCTCGCCATCCGTGATCTCGCGCATCCGGGGCCCGTAGACGACTTCGAAATCATCGTTGCGGTTCAAGACCTCAATGATATCCGCGCGTCTTGTGACAATGGCGGTTCCATTATTCTCGTAGGCTTTCATGACGACCCGATCGGACACGAAGTTCGGCCAGAAAGCCCTCATGAAACTCATCACATCGCGCAGGCCACTGGGTGAGGTAAGCTCATCCTTGAGCCGCGATCCCAGACCCTCCTTGCCTTTCAGGCGGGTGCGGAGGACCACAAGTAGCACTCGAAAAAGACCTGCGATCCCATTGATCCAGTTTATAAAGATCCCGAAGAGTGCTTCGAGTAGAGAGACAAGCGCAGACATCTGAGACCTCCCGGATCAGGTCGGATCGACCGATCCATTGGCGATCATTCGCAGCGCAGTCATCGAGGGGATGAAGAAGTATTCACCTCCACGCGGCTCAACGAAAGTCGGCATCTCCGCCATGATGAAGGGGCAGCCGCCCTTGGACGGATCCGAGGGGATCGTGAAGCGATTGTGCTTGGCATGGTCGCCGAGCAGCGGACAGGTGTTGTTGCCCGAGTTGAAGTCGAGCCCGTATTGGATCCACTGCTGCTGCACGAACTCGAACTGGCGGAAGAGGTTGGCGCAGATGATCATCATCGCGACCCCCTGCTCGGTTTTGTCTGACTTCGTTCCCTTCTCAAAAAGGCTCGAGTCGCCATAGGGCAAACCCCGGCGCAGGATACGGCGGCGTTTGTTGAGCTGGGTCGTGGCATTCCGATTGATCCGAGGATTGGGCTTTCCGTCCTTGTCCTTGTAGGTCTCCGGATGCATCTC
>JBCDAS010000051.1:0-16946 GCA_039185235.1 Pseudomonadota bacterium | reverse complement strand
CTGATCGCCGAGGCGGCGGATGCGGTGCTCAGATACTCGGATCTCGATGCGGTTCTCTACCTTCAGGGCTATACGGCGGAGGAATTCGTCCTAGACTAGGACGGGTGACTTGAACGGATCGTGAGTTGTCGTTTCAACGCCGAATTCATAGGACTTCGGTGTCTGCGGAGCGGAGTATGAGATGCTGAAACTGAACAAACCGCGCTGGCTGATCAGCGAGAACAAGGTGACGCCGGAGCATGTTTTCTGGAACCGTCGGCGCGTGCTGGCAGCGGGCGGCGGTGCTGCGGCGGCCAGTTTGATCGGTGCCTCCCTGATTGGCGGCGGGGCGATGGCCCCCTCGCCCGCCTTCGCAGCTGTTCCCGGCGATCCGTTCGAGCCGAAACCTCCGCTGAACCCGGCTTATGCCGATGCGGGCCGGCCCGTGACCGAGGAAGAGGCCAACTCCACCTACAATAATTTCTACGAGTTCGGCAGCCATAAGAAGATCTTCCCTGCCGCTCAGGCCCTGGTGACCGAGGGCTGGAAGGTCAAAATCGACGGCATGGTCGAGAAAGAGATCGAGATCGATATCGATGCTCTGATTAAGAAAATGCCCATCGAAGAGCGGATCTATCGCCACCGCTGCGTCGAGGCCTGGTCCATGGTCGCCCCTTGGATCGGCTTTCCGCTCAAAGCGCTGGTCGAGATGGCAGCCCCCCTGTCGGGCGCCAAGTTCGTGCAGTTCAAGACCTTCATGGACCCAGAGGTCGCGCGCGGTCAACGCCAGCACTGGTACCCTTGGCCCTATACCGAGGGGCTGACCATGGCGGAGGCCACCAATGACCTGACGCTCATGGTGGTGGGCGCCTATGGAAAAATCCTGCCCAAGCAATTCGGCGCCCCGATGCGGCTGCACACGCCCTGGAAATACGGGTTCAAGGCGATCAAATCGATCGACCATATCACTTTCACCGACCAACAGCCTCTGGGCTTTTGGGAGGAGTTGCAGAGCAAGGAATATGGGTTCTGGGCGAATGTGAACCCTGCTGTGGATCACCCGCGCTGGAGCCAAGCATCCGAACGGGTGCTGGGCACCGACGAGCGGGTGCCGACGCTGATCTACAATGGCTATGGCCCGGAAGTGGCGGATATGTATGCCGGTCTGGAAACGGCTGAAGGCGAGCGGTTCTGGCGCTGACCCCGGATCCGGGCCCGCCGCGACAGATCCTCGATCGCGCTGTGCGAAACGGTACAGATCCTGTACGCTCAGTCCTCCACTCTGTTGCGAGACATGATGGAGGTCGCAAATGATCGAAGATGACAAACCCGAAGCGTTGGATGAAGACGCGCTCGAGGCTGCAGGTGGTGGAACGGCTGGGGAGAACCTCTATGTCTCCAGCACAGATCCTGCCCTGAACGCAGAGGGATCGAAAACCCCATCTGCCGGGGAAAACCTCTATATCTCCAGCACATCTCGTAAGATGTGGAACGCGGAACCCCGTGGTGCCGAGACGGCTTTCGCGGCGAAGAGTAAGAAACCTTGATTGTGCTGAGATCGACCGGCAGGGCGATGCGTCGTCGTGTCTGGCAAAAAAAAAGCCGGGCGCGTGGCCCGGCCAGTTCAACAGGGAGGTATCACAACCTAGAAGTGAGGCATCGCCTCGCTTCGGATTTCGATCTATGCGTGGGTTGCGGCGAAAGCAAGGCAGCGGGTGGCAAAGCCGCTATGCGCCAGTCGCATGGCTTTCAGCTGTGGCTTTTTGGTACTCAGCGATCTCTTTGAGTATGAAGTCACGAAAGGCTAATACCCGCTGAGAACGCCTTAATTCTTCTGGATATGTGAAGAATACCGAGAATGGCTCGCTGCTTTCCTCGGGCAACACGTTCACAAGCTCGGGATACTCGCGAGTGACGTAATTTGGCAACGCTGCGATACCAAGTTCATTGATGGCTGCTTTGAGCATCCCGAAATAGCTGTTGATCATCAAATGCGCATGGTCGGCGGGGCGTCTGAATTGGTTGAGCCAGGCCTCAGCTTCGCGCGGCTGCGAGGCATCGGGCGAGAAGGTAATCAACCTGTGGTCGGCCAATTCTTGAATGGTCTGCGGGGTTCCGTGACGCTCGAGATAGGTCTTTGAGGCATAGAAGCGCATCTGCACCTCCATGATCGGGCGGCGGATCAGATCGGCCTGTTGCGGCGAGGCCATGCGGATTGCCACATCCGCCTCGCGCATCGGCAGGTCGAGCACCCGCTCGGTCAGGATCATGTTCACCGAAAGCGCGGGGTGCTGTTTGAAGAGCTTGTCCATTCTGGGCGCGAGCCAGAGCGAGCCGAAGCCCGCCGTGGCGGTGACGCGAAGCTCGCCAAACACTTCGTCCTTCGAGTCGCGGATCCGCGCGCCGGCTGCGGTCAGGCGCTTGGTCATCTCGCGGGTTGCTTCATAGAGCAGCTCGCCCTGTTCCGTGAGCAGCAGTCCGCGCGCGTGGCGGTGGAAGAGGGTGGTCTTCAACTGCTCCTCCAGCCCGCGGATCTGGCGGCTGATGGCCGATTGGCTCAGATGCAGTTGTTCGCCCGCATGGGTCAGCGACCCGGCATCGGCGACCGCGTGAAACACGCGCAATTTATCCCAATCCATCGCGCCCTCTCTTGGCCGAGGCCGAATTTCATCTGCCTCGGCGCGAACTCTCTGATATGACTACCCGGGAACCACAATTTGGGACAGGAAAATGAACTTCAATTGGAAACATTTGATTTTTCTGAGCTTGTGGATTTTGGCGCCGTTCGGGCCGCTTCTGGCTGAAGATCTGCAGGGGCGCTTTTTCGGCGTTCAAGACGGGCGCGGTGCGATGATCGAGATTGCGCCCGATGAAGAGGGCTATGTCGGAACCTTCTTTGACGCCGCTGGTAATCGGCAGGAATTTGAGGCCGATAGGATCGGGGAGACCGCCGAGGCGGTGCTGGATATGGGCGGGCAAACGGTCTTGATCCGCATTCAGCCGCAGCCCTATGGGGCCGAGGTGGCCTTGATCCCGTTCGATGATGAGGGGCGGCTGGTCTTCCCCTCGGCCCGCGATCTGACTTTTCTGCGCGAAGGGTTGAGCCTGCCAGAGCCGCCGCCGGATTATGTCGATCCGCCCGCGGATACCCGCGCCCGCATGGCGGCGAGCAGTTTTCTGGTCTCCTACGCGTTTTGGTCGCCGGAGGGGGTGCGCAACGGGTATCTGTCGCTTGCGCCACGGTCGCGCACGCTGATCAGCCTTTTCGCCGGAATCCAGTTGGATGTGATCTTCAAGCTTTGCCTCGATCAGAACCAAGAGGCCTTGGCAATTGCGTTGCGCGGGCAGGGGGTCACCTGTGATGAGGTCGTCGAAGGCATGGCCTCGTCCCAGCGCAGTGGCAGGTTCCAACAGTTTAAGGATCTGGTTGCCGCCGAGCGCGCTGTCCTAAAGACTTCGATGCGCTGCGCCGATAACTATGTTGCGTCAAAGCAAACCTGTGACGCTGCGGCGGCTGATGTCAGCCGCCAGGCCGTGTCATTGCAAACAGCTGCTACTGTGCTGCAAGCTTATCGCTAGCGTCCTGTTCGAAACGCCTTGGATCGTTACGGGCAGTATTGCCCCAATCCTCGATCCAGTCCAACACCGGGCGCAACGCTTCCCCTTTCGGGGTGATCCGATACTCCAGCCGACGCGCGCCGATATGCACGGGCTGTTTTTCGAGGATACCCTCATCCACGAGCCGACCAAGCCGGTTCGAGAGGATATTCCGCGCAACGCCGAGATGGCGTTGGAAGCTGTCAAACCGCGTGATCCCGCGACAGGCCGCCCAGACGATCAACAGGGTCCACCCGTCGCCAATCTTACGCACGGCATCCGCCATCACTGCGATTTCTTCTTGTCGGAGATCGTTCATCTTGAACCTTCCTACACCGATTTCGCACTATGGACTATAGTCTCGCGTCTCGGAAACCACAATGAAAAACGTCAACCAAAATTGACATAAAGGTAGTTTATTTCAGATTACACCTGATTTCGATCAAGAATCCCGCCTCAGACGCGTTCGGACAGCCGGTTGGTCGACGCGAGCACGCTTTCGGGCTGGGTGTGGTGGGGCATATGCCCGACCTGGTCTAAAATCACCGTATGGGCCTTTGGGGCGAGGGCGGCGATGGGGCCGCTTTCGGGATCATAGGGGATGATTGCATCCGCGCGCCCGTGCAGAACTTCGACCGGACAGGTGATCTGCGGGACGCGCGGGATCGCTTGGACAGTCTGCCAATGCAGTTGATCCATCGCCCGGAGGTTCAGCGCAAAAGTCCGAGGTTTGAGCGCCAAGGCGATGCCGCCCTCTTCCAAATAGGTCGCGGGAACCGGGTCTGGGTCAAAGACTTCCGCCAGCTCTTTTTTCAACAGCGCTTCGGTCGCGAAGAGGGGCACCGCCTCGCCCATCAGCCGCCCGATCGGGGCGATCCCGCCAAGCCGGTAGCGCCAGCCAAGCGCGCCTTGCCAGCTGACCATCGCGCCCGACATCGTCACCAGTCCCGCGACCTCGTCTGGGTAGTTTATCGCCCAGTCCAAGGCGACTGCGACCCCGTAGGAATGGCCGAAGACGGCATAGCGGGCGTATCCCAGCTCTGCCATCATCGCGCGGAGCGCATGGGTCTGCGGGTTGATCAGCCAGCTCTGATCCGGGAGCAGGCTGGAATGCCCATAGCCTGGCCGGTCGACGGCGATCACGTTCCAGTCCTTGGCCAGCGCCTCGAAGACCGAGCTGGTCCAGTCGCGCAAATTCCCGCTCGCACCGTGGAGCAGCACCAGCGGCAGCGCCTCCTTTGGGCCTGCGCGGTGGTAGTGAAGCCGACCGCCACCCGCTTCGACAAAGCTGCCGAGCGGAGGATGCGCGCGATTGATCCGAGCGGTGAAGCCGCCGCCTGCTGTAACTTTCATAAGAGGGGCTTGTCGGTTGCGAACTTCGACTAAATGATAAGGCGTAAATGAGTGCGCTCAAGCAACGAATGTTTGCTAATTGGGTCATAATTGCTTACCTTTGACTCGTAGCCAACACGGAGAGCTAGATGAACTTGCGTGATGTGAGCCTTTCGGATCGATACAATCTCGATCGGGATATGGTTTTGCTCTCTGGCACGCAGGCGCTTGTTCGGCTTGCGCTGATCCAAAGGGCACGTGATGCAGCCGCTGGGCTGAACACGGCCGGTTACGTGACTGGCTATCGCGGATCGCCGCTGGGCGCGGTGGATGGAACCTTTGCCGCCGCTGGCCAGCAACTGACCGAGGCGCAGGTCAAGTTCCAACCCGGATTGAACGAGGATCTTGCGGCCACAGCGCTCTGGGGCGCGCAGCAGGCCGAGGGACGGGGCGAGGGCACCCATGATGGGGTCTTTGGCATGTGGTATGGCAAAGGGCCCGGGGTCGACCGCTGTGGCGATGTCTTCCGGCATGCGAACCTGGCGGGCACCTCGCGCTATGGCGGTGTGCTGGCGGCCATGGGCGACGACCATACGGGCGAGAGCTCGACCACGCTGCACCAATCCGAGATGGCGATGATGGACGCCTATATCCCGGTTCTCTCGCCCGCGGGCGTGCAGGAGCTGTTGGATTATGGCGTGCTCGGCTGGGCGCTCAGCCGCTATTCCGGCTGTTGGGTCGGGCTGAAATGCATGAAAGACACGGTGGAGGCGACCTCGGTCGTCGATGGCCGCTGGGACCGGGTGCAAGTGCAGGCGCCAACCGACCATGACCTGCCAGAGGGCGGATTGAACATCCGGGTCTATGAGGATCCCTACGTCCTCGAAGAGCGGTTGCACGACCACAAGCGCCCGGCGGTACTCGCCTTTGCCCGGGCCAACAAGCTGGACTATCGCGGGCTGGGCAAACCGGGCGCCAAAGTGGGGATTGTCGCTGCGGGCAAGAGCTATATGGATGTCCGCCATGCGCTGGATCTGCTGGGCATCGACGAGGAGATGGCTGAACGCATCGGGCTGACCACCTACAAAGTCGGCATGGTCTGGCCGCTGGAGCCGACGCGCCTGTTGGAATGGGGCGAAGGGCTGGAGACCATCATCGTGGTCGAGGAAAAGCGCCCGATCCTCGAGACCCAGCTCAAAGAGATCCTGTTCGATCTCCCCAGTCACGCGCGGGTCTATGGGCATAAGGATGCCGATGGCAATGTTCTGTTCTCGGTGAAGAAGGGCCTCGACCCGGTGACGATCGCCCAAGGGATCGCGGGCCAGATCATCGCCGATGGCCTGGGCAATGACACGATCAATGAGCGCCTCGCGAGCCTCAACGAAGTGGTGCGGGCTGACAATGCGCCCGAGATCGCCCAACGCACGCCCTGGTTCTGCGCAGGCTGCCCGCACAACACGGGGACCAAGATCCCTGAAGGTGCCCGGGCCTATTCCGGGATCGGCTGCCACTACATGGTTCAGTGGATGGATCGTGAAACCCTCGGCTACACGCATATGGGCGGCGAAGGTGCCAACTGGATCGGCGAGGCGCCGTTCTCTAGCCGCAAGCATGTGTTCCAGAACCTGGGCGACGGGACCTATAACCACTCGGGCTTGATGGCGATCCGGGCGGCGATCGGGTCGGGCGTCAACATGACCTATAAGATCCTCTACAATGATGCGGTCGCCATGACCGGGGGTCAGCGCCATGACGGCGGAATCGATGCGCGCCGGGTTGTCGATGAGTTGGTCGGCATCGGGATCGAACGGGTCGAAGTGGTGGCGGATGCGAAAGAGGATGTGCCGCCCATGCCCTCGGGCATCCGGGTCAGCGAGCGCGCCGATCTGGTTGCGGTCGAGCGGGAACTGCAGGAGGTTGAGGGCGTCTCGGCCCTCGTCTATATCCAAACCTGCGCGGCAGAGAAACGCCGGCGGCGCAAGCGTGGCCTGTTCCCCGATCCGGATAAGCGGGTCTTCATCAACCCCTCGGTCTGCGAGGGCTGTGGCGATTGCGGGGTGCAGTCAAACTGTGTGGCGATCCTGCCCCTGGAGACGCCGCTGGGCCGCAAACGCCAGATTGATCAATCGGCCTGCAACAAGGATTTTTCCTGCGTCAAAGGCTTCTGCCCCAGCTTTGTCACGGTAGAGGGGGCCAAGCCCAAAGCGCGAGCGGCGGCGGAGTTCGACTTGCCGGATCTGCCGGAGCCGGAACTGCCTGCGCTGGAGCGACCTTTCAACATCCTGATCACGGGTGTCGGCGGGACCGGGGTTGTGACCGTCGGTGCCTTGATCACCATGGCCGCCCATGTCGAGGGCAAGGGGGCTGCCGAAATGCAGATGGCGGGCCTGGCCCAGAAGGGCGGTGCCGTGGCAATCCACTGCCGGGTTGCGCCCAAGCCGCAGGACATCTCTGCGATCCGGATCGCAACCGGCGAGGCGGATGCGGTGATCGGAGGCGACCTGGTGGTGACTGCGGCGCCGAAGACGCTCGGTTTGATGGAGCGCGGGCGGACCCGGGCGATCTGCAATACCGAAGAGATCATCACTGGCGAGTTCACCAAGAACACCGAGTTCTCGATCCCCACGGGACGGCTCGAACTGGCGGTCGAGCGCCGGGTGGGGGCGGACGCGTTCTCGATGATCGAGGCGACGAAGCTGGCGGAGCAGCTTTTGGGCGATGCGATCTTCTCGAATGTGATGATGCTGGGGGCCGCTTGGCAGGCAGGTCTGGTGCCGTTGTCGGGGGAGGCGATCCGACGGGCGATCGAGCTGAATGGCGCGGCGGTGAAAGGCAATCTCCGCGCCTTCGAGATCGGGCGTTGGGCGGTGGCCAAGCCTGAAGCTGTGCAAGAGGCGTTGCGCGAAGAGGCGGTGGTTGAGGAGAGCTTTGCCGAGGCGCTGGCCCGGCGGGAGGCGCATTTGACAGGCTACCAGAACGCGGCCTATGCGGCGCGCTACAGGGCACTGGTCGACCGGGCACTGGCGGTGGATCAGACGCTGGGCGAGGCGGTGGCCGAGGGCTATTTCAAGCTGCTCTCTTATAAGGATGAGTATGAGGTTGCCCGGCTCCATACCGAGACCCTGGATCAGGCGCTTGACGCGGCCTTCGATGGAGCTGGCAAAGTGACTTTCCACCTGGCGCCGCCGATCCTGGGGCGCAAGGATAAGGAGGGGCGACCGGTGAAGACCGAGTTCGGCCCCTGGATCAGGCCGGTTTTCCGGGTTCTTGCGAAGATGAAACATCTGCGCGGCACGCGATTGGATCTCTTTGGCTATACCGAAGAGCGGCGGATGGAACGCCAGATGATCGCGGAGTATGAAGCCTTGATCGATGAGCTTCTGCAAGGCTCAAGCGCGGCGCTATCGACTGCGGTCGAATTGGCGAGGTTGCCGCTGAAGATCCGAGGGTTTGGGCATGTGAAGGAGCGCAACGCCGCCCTTGCCGCAGAAGAGCGCGACGCCCTTCTGGCCGAGTTCCGCGCAGGCGGCCCAACCCCGCAACCCATGGCGGCGGAGTAGAGGCGAACCAAACGGAATGCGGGCCAAGGCCCGCATACACCTATACTTGGCGCCCTCCCGGGCGCATTGGCCCCAGTCGGACTTCCCACGCACAACTCTGAGCTAGGCGCTGGGCGTCCCTGCCCATGCTCGCATGGGTGGCGGGCTTGCCCGCCGTAATCCCGTAAGGGATCAGGGACGCTTGCGAGCTAGGTTGGGCTTTAGCTCAAAGCGCACCGCCTAGGATGGCGAGCCAAACGGGGATGGTGGCGATGCTCAACAGAGTGGCGATCAAAACGGCGGAGGCGGCTGTGCCCTCGGAGCGTTTGTAAAGCGCTGCGAAGATATAGGCGTTGATGCCTGTTGGCATCGAGGCCATCACCACGGTTGCCTGCACAAATCGCGCAGGCAGGTCGAAGACTTGGGTCGCAAGCAGCCAGGCAAGCGTTGGATGCAGGATGATCGAGAGCCCGGCCACCATCAGCGATTCCGATAATGTCTCGGAGAACCCATAGCGCGTGAGCACGCCGCCGACTGCGAAAAGCGCCACAGGCAGTGCAGCATCGGCGATCATATTCACCGCATCGAGAACTGGCCCCGGCAGCACCAGGCCCGTCAGATTGGCCAGGGCACCGGTGATCAGTCCGAGCATCAGAGCATTGCCGAACATAGCCTTGACCGTCTGTGTCAGTGCTTCGAGAAGCGGAACCGCATCGCGGCGTGAAAACTCCATGGTCAGGATGCCGAGCGAGAGGCATATGGGGGTGTGAAACGCGACCAGAGCATAGATCTCATCCAGTCGCCCATAGGCGCGTTCCATGATCGGCAGGCCCAGAAGCACCGAATTCGAGAACAGCGCGCAGAACCCAATCGCCACCGCTTCGCCGGGCCGGCGCTTCCAGACCTTGCGTGCCAGGATCGTTCCGATCGCAAAACAGCTGGTCGCCGCGAGATAGAAGGAGAGCTGGTGATCCAGCCGCAGCGTGGCTGAGAGATCCAGCCCATACATGGCTCGAAACAGCAGAACCGGCACCGCGAACCCGGTTGCGAACTTGATTAGAGCGTCGATCCCAGCATCTGGAAACAGCTTTGCCCGCACCAGTCCATACCCGGCACCGACCACAAGAAAGACAGGCAGAACGATGTTCAGTAGCGCGAGAACGGCGCTCAAAGCGGGTACTCGATCACCAGCCCGTCATGGGCCGGAGCGACAGTGTCCGGTGTCTCGGCGAGCAGCGTCGCATAATCGATATCGACATGCAGATTGGTGAGAAACGCACGCTTGGGCGCCGCCTGGGCGATCCAGGCGAGCGATTGCTCGACATTGGAGTGGCTCGGATGCGGAGTATAGCGCAGGGCATCCAGGATCCAGCAATCGAGGTTCTCGACCGCGCGCCATGCCTCCTCGGTCATGGCTGAGATGTCAGGCACATAGGCGAGATCGCCGATCCGAAAGCCGAGCGCGTCGGCATCGCCATGGGTCACCGGAAAGCCCTCAAGCCGGATCGTCCCGCCGGTGCCGGCAATCTCGACCGGGCCGTTGATCAGGTGGCGATCCATAATGGCGGGATAGCCCGAACCGGGGGCTTGTTCAAAGATATAGGCGAAGCGGTGCATCATATCCGCCTCGGTCTGCGCGCTCATCCAGGCGGGCAGGCGGGAGCGCCGGTTGAAGGCAACCATGCGCAAATCGTCGAGCCCATGGACATGATCGGCATGCTCGTGGGTCAGCATCAGGGCATCGAGCAGTCCGCAGCCTTCGCGAATGAGTTGATGGCTGATATCGGCGCCTGCATCGACGAGGACAGCGGTCTGACCGGCCTCGGTGATCCGCTGGATCAACAGCGCACAACGGGTGCGCCGGTTCCTCGGGTTGTCCGGATCGCACACACCCCAATTAGGCCCGGTCGGGCCGATCCGAGGAACGCCGCCCGAGGAGCCGCAGCCCAGCACTGTGAAGCGGAGCACGCCCATCAGGCGGCCTCGCTCCAGGCTTTTGCCTTCGGGAACAGGCGGTCGAAATTCTCGGTCGTGGCCTGGCAGAAACGCGCATAATCTACGCCCATTGTCTCGGCGCCCTTGGCCGCGGTCAGCGCGGAGTAGGCAGGCTCGCAGGTTTTGCCGCGATGGGGCGGGGGGGCGAGATAGGGGCTGTCGGTCTCGACCAGAATGCGATCCAGTGGTGCAGCGGCAAAGATCTCGCGCAGCTCGGTCGAACGGGGGAAAGCGGCAATCCCTGACATCGAGAGATAGAAGCCGAGATCCAGGCACGCCTCGGCCAATGCCGGGCCTGACGAGAAGCAATGCATCACGCAATCAAACGCGCCCGCGCGATGCTCCTCGGTCAGGATCCGGGCCATGTCCTGATCGGCGGCGCGTGCGTGGATGATCAGGGGCAGGCCGGTCTGCCGGCAGGCCTCGATATGGACATGCAGGCTCTCTTGTTGCTGGGCTGCCGTCTCGGAGGTGTAGTGGTAGTCGAGCCCGGTCTCGCCAATCCCGATGCATTTTGGGTGCGCGGCGATCGCGACCAGATCCGCGACCGTGGTCATCGGCTCTTCGGCCATATGCAGGGGGTGGGCGCCGGCGGCATAAAAGACGCTGGCGTGAGCCTCGGCAATGCCCCGCACATGCGGCTCGTTCTTCAGCCTTGTGCAGATCGTGACCATGCGGGTGACACCGGCTTGATGGGCGCGGGCAATGACCTCGGGAAGATCGGGCTCGAGACTGGGAAAGTCGAGATGGCAATGGCTGTCAACCAGCTCGGGCGTCATCGGAGGCTCCGGAGGATCAGGCGGCCCGGCGGGTCTTGCCAAGCACGGTGTCGATTTCCAGAAGGGTATCTATGATGGTCTGGCCTGGGTCAAGATTGACCGCGATGGCATGGCGGAGGCTGGCGGCGGTCCGTGCGGCGGCGTCGGCCCAAAGAGGGGCTTGGCGGGGCATAGAGGCGGTCAGGCTGATCAGATCAGCTTCTTTCGCGGCCGCAGGCGGCGGCGGGGTGCCGGTTGCCGCTGCCCGGGCGAGGCGGGCGATCAGCACCTGGAGCAGATCGGCGGTCATCGCATAGGGCCGGGCCGCATCGCGCCCGCTGACCAGATTGGCGAGCAAGCTCATCTCGTGGCGATCAACCCGGCCCGAGGCCATCATACCCACAAGCCTGCCGTAAAGCGCCAGGCCATCGGCATTGATAAGCTGGATCGCGCGGCCAACCGACCCCACGGCAAGCTCGGCCAAGGCGTCGCTTTGGCCCGAGGGCGGCTCGACCTCGGCTTGGGTCAGGGCTGCTTGCATATCCTCGGGCCCGAGGGGTGTCAGATCGAGGAACCGGCAACGCGAGCGGATTGTGGGCAGAAGCCCGCCCGGGGCATGCGAGATCAGCAGCATCAACACCCGCTCTGGCGGCTCTTCGAGCATCTTCAAAAGCGCATTGGCCGCCGAGCGGTTCATTTGATCGGCGGCATCCACGATCACCGCGCGCCAGCCACCATCGGCGGCGCTGAGTTGCAGGAAGCTTTTCATCGCGCGCACATCCTCGACCACGATTTGGCTGCGCGGGCGCCCCGTGGTTGGGTTCAGGTTGAGCCGCAGCACCGAAAGCCGGGGCTCCGATCCGGCCCTGATCCGGTGACCCACGGGGCAATCGGCGGGGATATCCAAGCTCTCTGGCGTAAGTGGTGCGCCAAACAGGCTGCCGCCTGGCACGGGCCCTTCGGCGATGATCGCACGCGCCATACGGTAGGCCAACGTCGCTTTGCCGATCCCCTGAGGCCCACGCAAAAGCCAAGCATGGTGCAACCGGTCGCTGTCCCAGGCATCCAGAAAAGCGCGCTCGGCGCTGTCTTGCCCGATCAGGCGCGCGGTCTCTCGCGGATGCTGGGCGCCCTCGACGCGGTCGAGTTCGCTGGGGGCGTCATCCTCAGCCATCGAGCCGGTCCTGGAGTACGGCGAGCAGTCGCGGCGTGACCGCTTCCGGCGCGCCTGTGGCGTCGATCAGGCGGACCCGGGCTGGATCATCGGCTGCGATTTGGTGGAAGGCCGCGCGCAGCGATTGTTGGAAGGCCAGCCCGTTTTGCTCGAACCGGTCCTCCTGATCCCCGCGATCGCCCGCGCGGCGAAACGCATCTTCTGGATCGATGTCGAGGATCAGGGTGAGATCTGGGTCCTGGCCGATCATCAGCCGGTGCAACGCATCGATTTTCGAACGCAGAGGACCGCTGCCTTGATAGGCCCGGGTGGAATCGACGAAGCGGTCGCAAAGCACGATCTCTCCGCGCGCGAGCGCCGGGCGGATCTTGCGTTCCAGATGATCCCGTCTTGCGGCGGTAAAAAGCAGGATCTCTGTGTCCGCCGACCAACGGTCAGGGGGGCCTTCGACCAGGAGGCGCCGGATCTCCTCCGCGCCCGGAGAGCCGCCAGGCTCTCGCGTCAGCAACACCTGATGGCCTTCGCCGCTCAGCGCATCGGCAAGGCGGCGGATCTGTGTCGATTTTCCGGAGCCATCGATCCCCTCGATGGTGACGAACAGGCCTTGCTTGGGCACTCAGCCATCCTCGCCAGCGAAGGTCGAGGCCAGGATCAGGCGGGCTGCGGCGGTCACACGGGCCAGAACCCCGCCCTCGGCCACGTCTACGGTCGCAAGAAGCGGGACCGAGATCGGCGGCAGGCCGTTCGGCGTGATCTCGAGCGTGCCGAGTTGATCCCCCGCAGCGATTGGTGCGGGAACCGGCGCGCGGTGCTGGACGGTGATTTTGGTCTCCGACAAACTGCCCGTTGGGACCAGAAGCGTCACATCCTCGGCCGGTGCAATCGGGACGGTTTCCGTCTCCCCAATCCAGACCGGGACTTCAGCAATAGCTTGGCCCGCCATGTAGAGATCCGTCGTCTCAAAGGCGCGGAAGGCCCAGGTGATCAGACGCTCGGTCTCCTGCTTCCTCTGAGCCGTGCTCTCCAGCCCCGTGACCACAAGGACAATTCGGCGGTTGCCGCGTTTGGCGGAGGCGGCGAGGCCATAACCTGATTCTTCCGTATGCCCGGTTTTCAGCCCATCCGCGCCGATCCCCAGACCCAGGAGCGGATTGCGGTTTGATTGGGTGATGCCGTCCCAGGTGAACTCAGTCTCGGCGAACATGGGGTAGTATTCTGGGAACTCCGTAACCAGTCGGGCCGAGAGGGTCGCCAGATCGCGCGTGCTCATGCGCTGGTCGGGATGCGGCCAGCCGGTGGCGTTGGAGAAGGTCGAGTTGGTGAGCCCGATCTGTGGCGCGCGGTCGCTCATCCGTTCGGCAAAGGCGTCCTCCGTGCCCAGCATCGCTTCGGCCAACGCAACCGCTGCGTCATTGCCAGATTGGATGATCACACCGCGGAGCAGGTCCTCGATGCTGACCAACTCGCCATCGCGGATGAACATCTTCGACCCACCCATCCCGGCGGCTTTGGCGGATGTGCGAAACTTGTCGGACAGCGCCAGCCGCCCAGATTGAAGCGCCTCGAAGACCATGTTCAGCGTCATAAGCTTGGACATCGAGGCGGGTGGCAAGGGCGTGTCGGCCTCCTTCTCGAGCAAGATCGCGCCCGAGGAGAGATCGACGACCACAGCCGCGCGGGCAGGCGTGTCCTGTTGCGCCAGGACCGGCTGCGCGATCAGGAGCGGCAGAAGAAAAGCGAAGAGGCGGATCATTGGCTGGCAAACGCGTCAGTGAGGCCCATCGCGCGGATGTCCTTGAGCGCGCGTTCCTGGTCCCGCCTGGTCTTGAAAGGCCCGGCCGTCACAGTGGTCAATTCCCGCCCTTGGGAGGAGAAATTGCGCCCTTGCGCCGGATAGCCAGCGGCCCGGATCCGGGTCACCAGACGGTCCGCGTTTTCGCGCACGCTGAAGGTCCCTGCCCTGACAAAGAGCGTGGTGGGCGCCAGATCCGCTGGGAGTTCCGGATCGATCGTCCCCAGTTCCAGGGGCCTGGGCTCCGGCACCGGGGTTGCGGCCGGTTCGGGTTCGGGCTCGGGTTCAACTGCGGGGTCTGGCTCGGGTTCTGGCACAGTGGGGGCAATCGATGCGACCTCTTGCGGCTGAGTGGATCCCGGCTCGGGGAGGCTGTCGATCGTGGGTTGCGACGGTTGCGTTGGCTCTGCCGGGCTCTCGACGGTCACGGTTGCGAAACTGCGTTCGGCCTCGGGTTCCGGCTCGACAGCTTCCGGAGAAGCGGCGGCGGTCACAACGGGCGTCGCCTCAGTCTCTGAGCCAGTGCTGATCTCGGCGGTCTGAGTAGATGTTTGGTCCTGCGTCTCGCTTTCCCAGGTGAAATCTGTCTCGACGGTCTCTTCGGCTGGCTCCTCCACCACTTCGGGCTCGGTCACAGCTTCGACGATTGGCTCGGGGTCAGTGGCGGCCACGGCGAGTTCGGTGGGCTCGGTCGTTGTCTCGGTTACGGCTTCGACCGGAGCCTCTGGGCTTTGCTCACCCTCGGTCGCCGCTTCTGCGGCCTCCGCCGTTGCTTCGGTGCCGGCCTCAGCCTCGGTGCTGGTCTCGGTGGGTTCTTCAAGGACATCCGTGGCTTCTACGTCGCCTTCTGGTTCGACCTCGGTCTCAACGCTGGCCAATTGGATGGCTTCAGGGGCTGGCTTGAGGGCCGTGATCAGCAACGGGGTTGCGCGATTGGGTACGATCTCCAGCGCCTCGGCGGCCTCTGACGACATCAGAACCGGCGGGCCAGCGATGGATGCCTCGCGCCGGAACAGCGCACCATCCACGGCCACCCCGGTGGTGAGATTGATCACGCGCACGCGCATCGCGGTCTCGGCCTTGGGATGCGCAACCCAGATGCCCTGGAGCGTGCGGTTGCCGTCCCAGATCGTATTGCCACGGGCCTCAAACACCGCCGGAGCGGAAACGAGTTTCGGGTTGATCCTGCTCCCCGCCGCCGCTTCATAGACATTGGCAGTTTGCGGGTCGGGTCCCACGGCTTTGGAGTTGATCGCCTTGACCGCCTCTGCGCCCACCTCAACTTCGGCGCAGTTTGCCAGCACAAGAAGCCCCAGCGCGAGAGGCCCTAATCGCAGGGTCGTGGAGAGCGCATTGCGCCCGCCATGCTTCGCCATCTGCTCTCTCCGATTTTGTTTTCGTTGCCTGTCCCGGAATCTTACGGGAGGCGGGGCGTAAAGAAAAGCTTAGAGGGCCGAGAAGCGCCTATCCGAGCACTGAGAAGCTCGATTCCTCGTTGATTGGGCGGTTTCGGGAGTAAAATCCGGCGCTTGTTTCGCGATCCAGATAAGGTAGGCGGAAGGGCATGGGGCTCGCGTCATGGTCATTGCCCGCCTCGCAATAGGCGACCAGCGCCGCCATCATCTTCCCCGCGATCGGCGCGTTCTTGTACTGGTTCCCCGAGGTGCCGCAGGCCATGTAGAAGCCCGGCAACGAGGATTTGTCATAGATCGGGATCCAATCGGTGGAGGCATCATAGAGGTCCACCACGCCGCGCATTTTCGAGGGGATGCCGAGGCTCGGCACACGTTGGCCATAGCGCATGGCTTGGGTCTGCCATTGCTCGGTGAACTCGCGGTCATAGGTTTTGTCTGACTCGGTCCAGTAGTGGTCATCGCATGGCGGGTCCTCGGAGCCGACCAAGATGTGGTTGCCATGCTCAGGCCGGCAATAGCAGGCGATGTCGCTGTCCGAGACAATGGTGCCATTGGCCTCGAAGTCGAAGCCATCGGGGGCGGGGACATGGACGACCTCTTGGCGCAAGGGCCGGGTCGCGATGGTCATATCGTCGAGCACGCCCGCCATGCCGTTGATGATCGAGGAGCCGGGGCCTGCGATGTTGATCACGACGGGCGAATGGATCTCCTCGCCCGTGGTCAGTTTCACGCCTTTGACGCGGCCGCCTTCTTGCAGGATCTCGGCGACCTCGGCGCCGAGGCGCATCTGAGCACCCTTGGCCTGGGCCGCGTGCATCAGGTTCTGGGCAGAGAGCGCCGGGTCGGTCACATAGCCGCCATTGGGCCAGTAGACACCGCCCCTCAGATGGGCGCCATTGGTCTCGCCAAAGCTCGGATCGGTGCGGGCTTTTGGTGGCGAGTAGCTCTCCAGCGAGTAGATCGGCAGGCGGGTGTTGATCTCGTCCGGGCCCCATTCCTCGAAGGGGCAATCGAGCTCGCCCGAGTACTTCATGTGTTTCTCGAGATGCCCGTTCAACTCGGTCTTCATCACCAGGCAGCCGCATTCCTTGAATTGGGCGAGGCCGTTCGGGTCATGGGCCTCCAGATAATCCGCCCAGTCGCGCCAGTAGTGATAGCCCTCATAGGCAAACGCCGTGCCCTCCAGCGTCGAGTAATGCATCCGGATGATCGCGCAGGACCCGGCGGTCGAGCCGTGGCCTGCTTGCGCATTGCGGTCGAGGCTGAGTGTCTTCCAGCCGAGCTTCGCCATCTCGAAAGCGGTGGCCGCACCGATCACGCCGGTGCCAATGATAATCGCGTCTGGGTTGGTCATGTTGCCTCGCT
>JBCDAS010000050.1:0-17103 GCA_039185235.1 Pseudomonadota bacterium | reverse complement strand
GGAACCTCCTGTCATCAGATTGAGAAGGTCCCAATCGTCAGACAGGCGCGCACATCTACAAAATCGCAGCGCCCACTTCAGTGTGCATCACCCGCCACAAGCGCCAATACCGCGAGAGCGGTTTCGTCCTTGTCCTGCACAGCAGACCTTAGGTAGTCATTTCTCACGAAGCAGAAGCAGAACCCCCCTTCCGAATTCGCTTTCACGAAACCAAACGCAGAAAGAATGGGCTCTGAACGACACCGCGAGCAAGTTTTCAGCATCGCGGACCCTGCTGGTAAAGCGTCAAAATAGGTGGAATTTCCACACAGTATAAGTCTCCAAGCAGTTTGGCCCGATGCTACAAATGACAGGCTAAGCATGTCTATCGAACGCATTGGAGACCAACCATGTTGCAGAGAATTGCTGGAATGATTGCAGTAGGCCTTGTCGGGTTTCTGGCGGCTTGTGGATCAAGCGAGGTTCAGCTTCAGCAAGAGTACACCGGTCTGGCGGTGGCAGCGGAAACTCCAGGAGCGCCTGTCGCTCTTGTTCTCGAGTTTAGCGACCCTTCCGGCTTAGCCTACAAGGATACTAGCGTTGGCGTTGCCCAGTATCGGAATCTGGCCACAAGCGCTCTTGAGCAATCCGGATACAGGGTCGATCCCTCGGCTGATATGGTGGTCACTGTCCAGGTCAGGGGGCTCAATGAAGATGGTCTTCTGCAAAGCGGTCCAGAAACCGGCCGGAACATCGCACTCGGCGTGATCTCTCTGGGCATGGCCTGCTCGAAATGGACCCATCTGGTCTCAGGTGAAGGCACGGTTACAATTGACCGTCCTGAGCGCGAACCTGTTCGCTTGAGGAAGAATGTAGAGGGCTCGGCTGAGAGCTGCGAGCACACAGTCAATCCCAGTTGGCTGCTTAACCATCAGGAAGCCGGTCTTCGCACCCTCGAGAGCGCGATGGAGCAACACATCGAGTTTTGGCTGCAAGAGCTTGGGGACAGCCAAGCTTAACATAATAGCAATTCTGGGGTATACTTTTACCTCATTCTGATAGGAGACTCCGTTGCGATCAATTCTCAAACTGGTGCTCACCATCCCCCTTCTCCTCCTGGCCATGGCGCATCCACTCGCGGCACAAGATGCGGGAAATCAGGATCGCGATCTTGGATCTGCGATCCGCGCCTATCTGCTCGAGAACCCTGAAGTGATCATCGAAGCTCTACAGGTTCTTGAGGAACGGCGTGCTCTTCAGGCGGCCGCGAATGACAAGGCGCTTGTCGCCGCGAATGCCGGCTCGTTGTTCGATGATGGGTACTCGTTTGTGGTCGGCAATCCGGATGGTGAGATCACGATTGTCGAGTTCCTCGACTACCGCTGCCCATACTGCAAGCGCGCCCATGAACAGATCGCCCGTCTCCTCGAGGGGCAACCCGAGGTCCGGCTGGTAATTAAGGAGTTCCCTGTCTTGGGTCATCAGTCGGTCACCGCCGCCCGTGTCGCGATCGCGGCGGCGGCTGTGGATCCTTCCAAGTTCAAGCTTCTCCATGAAGCCCTGATGACGTTCCCGGCCGAGCTAGAGGAGAACAGTGTCTACCAGCTCGCAGCTGGTTTGGGATATGACGTTGAAGCTTTGCGCCTTGAGGCTGAAGGCGATGCGACATCTGCAAAGCTCGAGGCCAACTATCGATTGGCTGAAACCATGGGTCTGACGGGCACACCCAGCTTCGTCGTGGAGGATGAAATCGTTCGAGGCATACTTCCGGAAGATCAGATGTGGGCCTTGGTTGAATCCAAGAAAACATCCAACTGAGGCGGTCAGGATCGCTCGATCGACTTCGGGTTCACTGTGCCCATTCGACAATCTGATATCGTTCTGCGGGTCAAGAAGACTTTGGCGTGCTTGGCCTCTCTCTGCGAACTGGACATGCGGGCATCGTTCTCGGCCAATCTGAGCGTTTCAAAGCGGCGCTGAGACGCTGTCAGAGGCGGCTTAGGCGACCGGGTCACTCATCCGTCTATGCGCGCTTCGCTTCGGTCTTCTCCGGGGCGAGGGAGTGATCCAGCTGCGGCAGGGGTCCGATAGAGCCGGCCATCGCGGATCGAGTGTGGTGGCAGACCCCCTTCAATGGTGCCTGGACCTTCCCCTGGTCTCTCTGGCGTTTGGGAGTTGATCAAGTGTCCTGGGTCTTCAACTGCGCGAGCGCAGTCCTCCTTTTCATTGCGGTCCCTTCGGCATGAAGAACCCGTCCCCCCGATCCCTTTCCGTCCTTGTCGAAACCAGAAAAAGGACCAGGACAATGATTGAAGGACACCTCACTAAGCTCGATGACGACGCGATGGCCGGCTTTATCTGTAGCCCCACCTTCGACTTCGATGTCACCCTCATCCCGAACCAGGACAAGACCGAAGCCAAGCACCCCGACTACCTGATCGACACCAAGTCGCCCAAAGGCCGCCCCGTGAAGCTCGGCGCCGGGTGGAAGCGCACCAGCCAGGCCAGGAACGACTACATCTCGATCCAGATCACCGCATACGGCCAGGTCATGCGCGCCAACGTCCTGCCGACCGACGAGGAGAACGAATACCGCGTCGTCGAATGGGCACAGTGAAACCAAAGAGGAGCCGAGAAACATCGGCTCCTCTTCGTCTCTTTTCGTTTTCCAAGGAAATCACCAGAGTTGAAAGCGCAGCAGACCTGGTGCGATTTGCATGGCATAATCTGGGAACATCAAGCTTGGAACTACGTTATCGTGCAGCTCAACAGGGAACAGCTGATTCTTCCACTCAGGTTAACTTAGGCGCTCATTTAGATCAGAGTTTGATATGCGAAACATAAAGACATTCAATATCTTCGCCGCTGATATCCTGGCGACCACGCTCAAGAGTTTTCCATCTCCAGCTTCTGTCTGCATCAATGACACAATTGGCAGGACAAGAGATTTCTTGGAGCCACTGTATCCAGAAGGTTTCGAAAAATCGGACCTAACCTGGGTAGTTTGGGATAAGGCAAAAGAACAAGAGTACTTGGTGGACCTGACGCAAACTTGGGACGATACGGCCGTCTGGCTTCGGAATGCAGGATATATCAGCTTTGATGATAAGGACCTCTTTGGAGGCTACATTCCATCTATCGGTTTGACGGAAAAAGGACTGAAGGTTTTGAATACAAGGCTTGATGCTCTCGAAACCAGTAGGTCGATTGGTGAGAGACTATCAGACGCCGCAATTTGGGCCGGTGGAGCTACCACTGGGGCGATGATCCAGTCTCTGATCGAACAGATAATCGGTGAGGGTGCGAAGGTGTTACTTTAAGGTTGAGCCAGCAGTGATTCATTAAAGAGAGCCTTGGTAAGTCCATCCAGGCTTCGCTTTTCACCAGCCTGAATGGAGCAGATATCTGCTCGAGTCGTGTTGCTTCCATAGTCGTTGGATCCCTTCATAGAAAAAATCGTTTTAGGGTTGCATCGTTTTCGCCAATACAATCCTTACGTGTGCATTGCCAGATTCGGACCCTGTCAGACGATCTGGACGGCGTTCTGACTGGTGCGCCTGGCTGGAACCATGCCATGATATTGCTGGCCCCGCCGATCGGGCTGCCCATTGGGAGAATGGATTGCTGCTGGACCAAAACAGCCGTTCCGCGGTGTTCATCGATGGTGCACATCTCGCGCATGCCTCTAAGGCCATTGATCTCCAGGTTGATTTCAAGAAGCTCCGGGACTTTCTTGTGAGGCAAACCCGTCTTATGCAGCTGACCTATTATATTGCGCTGCCCGATGACACCCATGAAGCGCCGATCCACCGTCTGGTCGATTGGCTCGACTACAATGGCTACAAGATCGTCCGCAAGCGACTGAAGGTCGTCGATAGCGAGGACGGTCCGAGGTTCAAGGGCGGCAATCTGAGCACAAGTATAGCAGTCGATTTGCTCTCAGCTGGGCCTCGCATTGACCAGGTTCTGATCTTCAGTGGCGATGGCAGTTTGTCGGCCGCGATCAAAGCACTGCAAGCCAAAGGCACACGCGTTTCTGTCGTCTCGACGTTCAAGGGCGGCCAACAGATTGCAGATGGGTTGCGCCGATCGGCCGATCGGTGCTTCGAGCTTGACGATATTCGTGAAGAGATCGCCCGCGATGCTTCTCTCATAGAGCAGCATGTATAATAGCTGAGCATCAGATTGGCGGGACAAAACTGCCGTCAACCGACTTGGAGCGAAGCTCTGCTTTGCGGACAAAGCGTCACTAAGCAACATGTCGACCGAACGGCTGCTAAGTGTCTGCGCTCAGCCAGTTGATGAAGCCAGAGCTTCGTTCTGTAAGATGTTGCTGAACAAAGTGAACCCGCAGGCCACCGGGCGAATCTAAATGCCATGGTCCAATCGGATGCAGACTGTCCTTAGCCAGATCACTCTCAAGCACCAGTTCCCAGCCCAAAACTATACCCTGACCGGCACGAGCGGCCTCTAAAGCGATCGCATAGCTATCGAACTTGGCTTTGGGTTTGGGGGGCTTTTCAATTCCGTGTGCCGTCAGGAAACCATGCCAGTTAAGCCAGTCCCGACGGGTTTCCGTAAGATCGATAAGCGGAAACTGCAGCAGATCCTCAATGCGGGTAGTCGACCCCATGTCTGCTAGCAAGGCCGGGGACGCGACGGGAAATACCCGGTCAGAGCTGATCCTCAGGCTCTCATAAGTGCTCGTCTCCGGACGACCATACAAGATAGCCAGATCAAACTGGCCTGCGAAATCTTCCGGTCGGCGGTTAGAGGATAGCACCTGCACGACCACTTCCGGGTGTTGCTTCTCGAATTCCAAAATCTTTCGATTGAGCCAGCTCGTCGTGAGGCTGTGATCGCAAAACACCGTGATGCGCGGGACAGCGCCGACATCAACCGTGGCTTCGACAGCGTCACAGATCAGATCGAGGGCTGACGGCAGGTCGGCAAACAACCGCTCCCCTGCCGGTGTCAGCGAAACGCCCTTCGCCGACCGAATGGCAAGCGGTTGGCCGATGAAGCCCTCCAACTCCCGCAGTTGGCGGCTTACCGCCGCTTGGGTCAGTCCCAACATATCGGCGGCGGCCGTTATATTCTGTGCTTTGGCGACGGCGGTGAATGCCACAAGACGAGAGGTCGAAGGCAGCAGGCGGCGGTAGCGTCTCATAACATATGGTAATGCTCCTTGTCCGAATTTCTCAATAGGAACTCACAGTTTTCATATGATATCGACGCTTATGGGGATGTTTTCCGGCGGCTCTATTACTTTGGTGCATGGCGGCGGTGCCCGGACATTAGGCGAAGAGAATAGGCTGATCATGGATATCAAGAAGGTCACACCAGCCATCGGGGCTGAGATCTGGGGTATCGATTTTGCACGACCGCTTCCCGCGGATGTGCACCAGGCCATCTACGATACGCTGATTTCGAACCTTGTTCTGTTCTTTCGAGATTGTTCCATAACGCCCCAGGCGCATCTGAATTTTGCCAAAGGATTCGGTGAGATTGACGAGCCCCACCCACTCTATCCGCACGTTGACGGCTTTCCGAACATCGTGAAACTGGAAAACGATTCAGGTGCGCCGCCGGACACCAATAGCTGGCACACGGATCTCACGTTCAAGCAAAGGCAGCCCTTCGCCTCGATCCTTGTTGCACGGCAGTTACCCGATTGCGGCGGCGATACGCTCTGGTCCAGCAGCTTTGCTGCCTATGATCGTCTTCCCGAGGGCATGAAGAATTATCTGGAAGGATTGACCGCTGTTCATGACCTGGGCGATTTTCGCAACAGTTTTGCAGCCCCCTCAGAGGACAAATCAGGCGAGGACCGATTGAACGATGCGGTAGGGCGCTTTGGCCATCGTCTTCGCCCCATCATCGATACTCATCCGGTGAGTGGCAGAAAGTTTCTGAACTTCAACGAGGCATTTGTCACACATATCGCAGGGTTAACCACAAACGAATCCAACTCGCTTCGCGTTTGGCTGGCCAATCACATGAACCGGCCCGAAGATCAGGTTCGCTGGCGTTGGTCATCAGGCGATATGGTGATGTGGGACAACCGGGCCACGATGCACTATGCCGTCGCCGACTACCTTCCAAACTACCGTTGTATGAACAGAGTAACCGTCGTCGAAGATCGCCGAACTAACTGTTGAGCCAACACCAAAGCAGACATTCCGCCGCGCGGCACAGTTTCGTCGGATTGGGCTCAAACCCGACCTTCCTTCGAGCGACGCCTTTCACTCCCAGAGATCGATATCCGCAAACGCCTCCAGGTCCTCATCGCCGATCTTCTCCCCTCCAGAACACCCCCGCCCTGCCCGCACGATCTTCTTTTTCACGCGCGTATGGGCGTTCGCCAGGATTGAGAGCTCGCTCCGCTTCTGGCTGTAGCTCGCCGGCACCATGGGGTAGTCGGCCGGCAGGCCCCAGCGTTCGCGATACTCGGCCGGCGTCAGCCCAAACTTTTGGCTGATGTAGCGGCTCAGTACGCGGACAGGTTTGCCGTCCTCGAGGCAGATCAGGTGATCCTCGCCGATCGATTGCGCGATTGGCACAGCCGGCACCCGGCTGGTACTTCGGCCAGCCGGATCCGCCAGTCCGGAGAGCGTCGCGTGGATCTCCTCGAGCACCGACGCGATGTCCTCTGCTGGAACCTGGGTCTTGCCCAGATGCGCCGAGGCAATCTTCGAGACATTGGCGATCATCGCCATTCGGGGTGCCCTTTCGGTCGTCATCATCTCTTCTCCTTTGTTGCTTGGCTGGCCCGCCAGGCTTTTGGATCGAGCGAGCCGTGCGCCCAGGCGCCTAATTGATCGACACGGGCCTTCTCTTCGATGAGCGTGAGGAAAGGGCTTCTGCCCTGATCTGGCCGGCTCGCCACTGCAAGCCCCGCCCGCACCAAGGCCTCCTCGATGTCAACGCCATCCGCGTCGAAACAATTGACCAGGACACGGCCATACCGGTCCTTGGCGATAACGCCCGCCTTCAGCCGCGGGTGGCATGGAACACCGGTGTCCAGGTGCTCCTGCAGCAGATCTCTTGCGAGCCGACCACAAGGGAAGCCCTCGCGCCCTTCGCCGCCGAAGGTCTGGTCCAGCTCGCAGGCATCAACCGCGGCGAGGCGATACCGCAGGTCGCCCTCGCGGAACGTGTCGCCATCGATCGCAATCATGGCATGGGGCTGGAACCCTCGAGGGCGCTCGTCTTCCTCTGTCGAGAAAACCCGCTGACCGGCTTGATAGATCGAGGCCAGCATGGACGCGCGGCTTGAGACTGCTGAGAGAACAATCCCGCCGATCTCATAGGCGCCGATCGAGATCACGAGAACAGCGACAATCGGCCAGAACCGGGTCATCGGCGCATCCCCCGTCCTTTGGACGCATCCAGCTTGGGCGATTGCTCCGGCTTGTCGTCCCGGCCGGAGAGATTGCCCATGGCCTTGGCACGGCTCTGCGCGAGCTCGCGCTCGGCCGCCTTTTGTCGCTCTCGTTCTTTCTCAGCGCCGCCTTCGTCGCTCTGGCGCTGCGTCTGGCGGAAGAGCTCCTTCTGAGGGCCTTCGGGCTTGGGCTCATCGACACGACGGACAAGGCCAAGCCGGGCGAGGAAGTCGCGCACGGAGAAGCGGTACCCCTCGGGTTCTGCTACGCGGCGCTCAACCTCCTGGCGGAGCTCCTCCCGGGTGAGCGCGGTCGATTTCTGGCCCGCCCTGCCCTTCAGACCGGCGATCAGCTTTTCTCGGCTGTTCGTGACCACGATGCCGTCGGTCTTGGCCCGGCTGAGCCCCACATAGAAGCTCGCCTGGGTGATCAGGTTGAGCCGGTGGCTTTCTGCATGGAGCATCACTTTGGCCGCTGTCTGGCCCTGCGCCCCATAAGCGGTCTGCACCAGCCCATGGGTGATGTGCTGGCCGGAAAGCGCTTTTGTGTCGATCCGATGGACCGATCCCTTGTCGAAGCTGACCGTGATTTCCTTCGTGTTGCGATTGACGGCTGTCACCGTGCCGAGATCGGCATTCACCAGATCGCGGCCCTTGTCGTTCTTCGTCCAGCGCAGCCGGTCGCCCTTGCGGAACTCTGCCCGGACCTGGTCATAGACCTCCGCACGCCCGGCGCCTTTCTCGCGCGGGTTCCAGTGGATCTCCTTGCCGCCTTCGGTCTGGAGGCGCAGCTTCTGGCCACCGGTCTCGCCGAGGACCCGGAGCCCCTGCCCTTTCTCGATCTTCTCCTCGCCGAACGTGTAGTTGCGATAGAACATCACGATCTGGTCGGGCTTACAGGCCCGCACATCATGCTTCTCGGTGTTGGAGAGGCCGGCGGGACGCAGGATCGTGGTTGCGACCGATGTCGCCCCCAGATCGCCCCGCGCGAGCAACCCCTCCCGGATCGCTTCTGTGAGCGCATCGCGCCCGGTTCGCGAGGGCTCGACAATCACCAGGTTGCGGCGCTCTGCGTGTGAGAGACCGAGATAGACTTCGGCCATGGCCTTGTAGCGATCTTCGGCTGTCTCATGTTCGAGCACCCGGCCGCCGGCCTCCTCGAGGCGATTAAGGGCGGTCTCGGCATCGCCCCGGATGGTGGCCTCAACCGAGGCTTTCATCGCCGCATCCTTCTGGCGGACGATCTCATCGAGCCGCTCTGTTGGAAGCCCCGCCTCCTGCAGTTGACGGAAAGCAGCACCGGCATCGACAGAGCCAAGCTGCTGGGTGTCGCCCACAAGGATCAGCTTTGCCTCGGCGCGCGAGGCGCGTTGCAAGAGCGCTGTCATATCCTTCGTGGAGACCAGCGAGGCCTCATCCACGACCCAGAGCGGTCTGCCGCGCCCGGCTTCGCCCCCATGGGCGGCGAGATGGGCAGCCAGGGTGATGCCCTCGGAGCCGGTGGCCCGGCCAAGCTCTTTGGCAGCACTGGCCGTCGGCGCGATCGCAGTCACCCGGTAGCCCTTGTCGGCAGCGGCAGCGGCGACAGTTGCGAGAACCGTTGTGGTCTTAGCCGTGCCGGCGAGACCCTGGACCGCATGGACCCCGTCCTGCGAGGTCAAAAGTGCCTCGGTCGCGGTCTTCTGGCCTTGCGTCCATTCGAACCCCATATCGGCACTGGCGGAGATGGCCTTCTCGAGGATCCGCGTGGCCTGCCTGGGTTTGGCCAGCGGACGCTGGGACCCTTCACTCGCTTTCGCAAGACCCACAAGCTTTTGCTCGAGCGCTTGCGCTGCCGGTGTCGTAAAACCATCCTGCAGCCGATCAACGCCCAGTTTCAGATCCGGCGCCATGAACTGGCGCGGGATCAGCGCGCCCTTCTCCTCGGCACGGATGATCGCTTTGGCAAGATCGTCGGAGGTCATCTCGCCCATGCCGGTTTTCAAAGCATGCTCGGTCAGCTTTTGCCCGGTGAAGCTCGTCTCGCGCTCGCTGAGCGATTGTATGCTCTGGCGAAGGGCAGCATCGGCCAGCTCCGCACGCGCGCCCTCGAGGACCGGCGCTTTCCCATGCTTTGAGGCATGCGCGATCATCTCCCGGAGATGGGTCAGACCGCCCTGCCCCGCGCGTGCCTCCCAGTCTCGACCGAGCTCGACGCGATCGACATCACCCTTGCGATCGCGGGTCATCAGAGCCGCACGTTGGGCTGTGCGCGCATCTGCGCCGTCCACGTTCAACCCGCGCTCGGCCATCGATCTCTCGATCTCAGCGCGGCGTTGGGAAAACTCTGCGATGATCTCCTTGCTGAATCCTTTGATCTCGAAGAGCCCGTCCTTTCCCGTCTCGATGCCATAGCCGAGTTGGGACAGCTGCATTGCGAGCTGCTCTCGGTAGTATCGGCCGATCACCTTCGAATCCTGATAGAAGGGCCTGGAGTTGATCGAGCGCCATTTCCCATCCGGGCCCTGGGTCATGTTGGCGACGACTGCATGGGTGTGAAGCTGCGGATCGAGATCCCGGCTCAGATCGTGTTTGAAAGCCGCCACGACCAGCTTGCCGGTCTTGACCGTCTTAATCTCGCCGCCTTCGCGGATCCGCGTCTCGCCGTAGCGCGCCTCCACATGAGCGATGGTTGCAGCCACCGCTTTGTCATGGGCGTCGCGGATCCTGAGATCCCCACCGACAAGCGAGAGAAGCGAGACCGATTTGGGCGCGGAGAAGGTGAGATCCCAACCTTCCTGATGGCGCCAGATGCCCTCTTTCTCATAGCCGAGCTGCTGCTCACTCTCCGGGACATGGCCCTCGAGCACAGCCTTGAAGGCATCGGCCTCAACCGCACCGGCAAGGCCGCCGGCCTCGGCGCCCTGCCCCAGCCATTCGCTCGGCGAGAACTCGCCGGAGCTGTAATAGTTGTCAGCCGTGAAATACCGAGACGCCCCGCCCGCACCCGAGACCTGTCCGATGGAGAGCATGGCTTAATCGTCCTTAAGAATGCGATAGACGGTGGAACGGGAGACACCCAATCTCTTGCAAATCGATGGGATCCCGTCGCCAGCTTCCACGAGCTCTCTGATACGAGTGTTTCGACGTTCCCGCTGTTCATCGGTGTCACAGGAAGAAAAATCTTCGTCGCCGTCGAAGGCGACCAGATCAGGATCTTCGACACCCTCCGGACGGTTAGCGCCGCGCGTCTTTGGTCTCGGCATCTTGAACCCTCGCGCCAACCTGGAAGCTGGAACGTCAACCGGCGCCTCCCCGGCCCCTCTGCGATCGTCCTCGACCTCATCTGCGTCAGCGCAGTCGGTCTCGTCGCACGCCTTCTCGGATCCAGACGAACATTTATCGGCCTTCTCCTCAGGCTGACCGAAGAGCGGCAGTAAATCTTCCGAGAGCTGAATCGGTGCCCGCACGGCATCACCAGCAGGCCCGGCATCAACAGGCTCATCTTCAGCCCTGTCTGCCTCGCCACTCTGATCGCTGCCATCGTCATGCACCCCATCAGGCTCTTCGAGCGTCTCGAACGCACCTGGCACATCCCCGATAGGCGCCGCCTGCGCCGCCATCGCCTTCTGGATCATCGACGGGAACAGCCCATCGCCTTGCGCCATCGCCCCCTCGACCTGGGAGAAGACCAGGTTGTCGAAGCTCGCATGCTGATATGGGACCGCAATCCGAGGACGCTGATCCAGCTTCGGCTGGAACCGGGTCTTGGTCCGAGCCGCCGGATACCCGCCCGTCACCATCACATACCCCTCGAGATCCGGAAGGCTCATGATGTCATTGGGCATGACCTTTGCCTCGACCACCCGCGAGGATTGAAGCGAGGCCCCATCCATTGTCTCCGAGGTGCCGTAGCGGATCGACTCGTTCGACTTATCCCAGACAAGATCCCCCATCAGCCGGCTGCCCCATTGCGCCGTATCCGGCTCGGGCATTCTGAGGATGCCTTTCGTGTTGAAGAGCGACAGCATGACCTCCGCCTGGTCACGCCCGTAGTTCGCGCGCAACTGACCGATGTTCTGCGTGCCCGCCAAAACACAGACGCCATACTTCGCGCCTTCGGCCAGAAGGTCCTGCAGCCGGACAAGCCGCTGCAGCGTGTGCCACTCATCGAGCACGAACCAGATGCGCCGGTCCTCGCGCGGCTGAAGGCTCAGGAGCGTCGTCGCGGCAATGTCGAGCCAGGTCGCGATCAGCGGGCGAGAGGCATCGAGATGCTCCGTACTCGTCCCGATGAAGAGCCAGGGCGCCCTGCCCTGCTTCTGCATCCGATCCCCTTCAACTTCGAGCTTAGCTGCCTTGCGCGCATACTCGGCCTCGAGCCGTTTGTCCTGTTGCTCCCAGAACTGGTGAACCAGATCGCGATGCTGCATCTGCCACCCCGCGAGCATGGTCGGATTACTCGTCGGAATCTCCAGGTCCTCCGGCAGAAGCGACACGCCATCAAGAAAGCCTGCATAGTTCCGCCAGGCCCAGTGATACCCATGCTCGTTATAGCCTCGCCGCGCCTCCGCAATCATCTGACTGTGACGCTCGAACTGAGCGCGTTCGATCTCGACAAGACCCTTGCCACCCTCGTCCTGGATCGCGGCACTGCGCCGGATGAACTCACGGATCGAGCGATCCTCAGAGCCGCCCGATCCGATCGGCAAAAGCATCAGCGCCTTGATGAAGACGGCCATGGTCGAGTCCACATCCCGGCCCGCATCGCTGCCCTCAAAATGCTTCGCGGATTCCGTGCCTCTGAGATAGAGGCCCTTCTCCTGAGCGGGCCAGCTATAGGCGATCTCGAGCAGCCGCGCGATCGACCGGTCCTGCTCGCGGCCAACTCTGTTGAGCAGGCTCACAAAGAGCGATCGTGCTGCCTCGTGGAAGTAGACATTCTTGCTGTCCGCCGGCGCCGGGATCAGCGAGTTGGCAATCCGCCTCAGATCCATCGGCGTTGTGCCCTCGCACCAGGGCGACCATTTCGGCGAGCGGGCATCGGCCGGGTTGAACAGAAGATCGCCCCGCTCCGGATCGTAGAACTCGGCGATATAATCGCCCACCTTGTCATAGATGATCGCCATCTCCCGGCGCTCCCGGATCACCGACGTCGCCCGCTTGATGTTCAGCGACTTGCCCGATCGGGTGGATCCCGCGATGAAGATATGCCGGTTGAGCGCCTGCTCTGGCAGACGCACATCGTTGATCGCGATCTGCGAGACCGGCCCTTTTCGCCGGATCAGTTTGGCGAGCGTGCGCCCGTCAACCAGGGCTTCGCCACGGGCGATCAGATCGCCGTAGCTGCTCTCGCCCCGCGCCCGCGCGATCCACCAGAAGAGAAAGATCGAGACGACCACCGTTCCCAGAAAGATCAGGAACGCCGTGATCATCCGAGCCTTCATCACCGCCGCGAGCGCCTGCACGCCCTTGCTCGCGAAGTAGGTCTGATGGGCATGCATCTTGATGTCAAAATCGGCAGAGACAAACGGGACCTCGGCGATCTCGATCCCGTTCTGGATCAGCAAAAAATAGACCCAGTAGATCGGCGCGTTGATCACCTCCACCATCTCGCATGTGAGGTAGAGATAGAGAAAGGCACAGGCGAGGCCGGCACCAGCTACCCAGAGGATGTAGAGCCTGAGGGCACGGGCCTGGATACCCACCTGCAGCCGAATGATGTCCAGCCCGCGGCTGAACGGATCGGCCATATATGAAGGGCGCTTGTTTACCATGAGAGTGCTCCTGTCCGGATGAACGGACGGAGCCGGCAGGCAACTGGCCGGAGAGCGCTTGCGCTCCCCGCACATCCCGTGCGCGCCAGTGCTGGATGACCCATACAATCAGCCCCGTCTCGGTTTTGGCTGATCCCGAAAACTATACACGTCAGAAAAACCCCCAAGCGAAAAAGGACCCGAGAGCACCGACTTTCCACACAGAACGCGAAAAAAGTTTGGAAGAGCGGCACGTGATAAGGGGTGCTCATCGCGCGAAAACCCCTGTCTCATCGCTGTCTCAGTGCTGTCTCACTGCTGCTCCACCCCTGTCTCACCTGGAATCTGTCTCATGGCGTGGGACAGGTTAAAGTGTTGAAAACAAACGCTGTCTCACGCCTGTCTCATGAGACTCAAAGCCATGAGACAGCAAAAATCCCGCTTTTTCCACGTTGTCTCATGCAAATGTATAGCGTTTTCAACGCTTTAGCACCCTCGCAAGGGGTGTGCATAGGGTGTGTCAAGTAAGACAGGGGTGGCCGAAGGACAGCCCTGTCTTATCCTGAATCGGGACCCGACGCGAAGCGGCGGGAGGACCGATTCAGGAGCCGGGAAAAGAGCTGATGCCTATCAGATCTGGACCGGTCACACGAGCGAGCGGAGCGAGCTCAAGGGTATCTCTGACGGTCTACGGCTGATCACTGCCGTACTTGTTTGACGGTCCATACCGGATCCCACCCTCCTCGAAAAACCCGTCCTGGCCGCATAGCCAGGCACGGTGCATCTCTGTCCCTGCGAAGATCCTTCTGAGCGACCGAGGAGCAGACCAACCCCTCAAGCCGGCCAGATACAGTGTAAGGAGAAGCTGTCTGATCATGCCCAGAGTATGATCTTACAATGAGACGGTCGCAATGCGGTAACACACACTTTTATTCATAGACCGGCGCGAGCGGAGCGAGCGCCGGCACTGCTCTTGAAGAGCACCTGAAATGGCCTGAAGGAGTGGATCCATGAACAGGGTGCGGTAGAGGAAGAGCTTGCCGTCACCACGAGTGAGAGGTACCTGTCTCCAAGTTTCGCAGACAGATTTCGATGACCGATTGGAGACCTTCGATCAGTGCATGAGCTTCCCAAAAAGATCCCCGATCCCGAAGCTGTTCTGGCCCTCGCACCTCAGTAACTTGCCGGTGTCCTCTTGCGTCTTCTGATGGCTCGGGTGGAACGGGGCGATACCTCATTCAGTTCCCACAATCTCAAGAATGAAGCCCTGCGAGCTGGTGATCACACTCGGGGTGTTTCAGGATATCCTTCAGACAAGAGTAAGGATGTTGCAACGGCTGTCTCTGAAGCTCTTGCCTGGCTTGAGGCACAGGCGCTGCTGGTGCCGGATCCGGGATCGACTGGCGATGGCTGAAAGGTGCTCAGCCGCCGAGCGAGGGCGTTCGAAAGCGATCAGGACTTCAAAGCCTATGTCGATGCGCGTCGTCTGAACCGTGATCTTCTCCATCCAGAAATCGCTGAGACGGTATGGCTCTCCTTTATGCGCGGTGATTATTCAGAAGCGGTTTTCAAAGCCATTCGGGCTGTCGAAGTAGCTGTTCGAGTGGCAGCAGGTTTCGAGGCTGGGGCACATGGTGTCCCGATGATACGACGTGCTTTCCATACCAAAGGGGGGCCGCTGTCAGACCCCAATCAAGGGGCAGCAGAGGCACAGGCGTTGATGGATCTTTTTACGGGCGCAATTGGATCCTACAAGAACCCCCACTCTCATCGCGACGTCGTCCTCGAGGTGGGGGAAGCCCATGAGATGGTCATCCTCGCGAGCCATCTCTTGAGGATAGTCGACCATCGGCGACCTGATTCAGATCGATGGTCTATCCGTCGATCTTGGATTGAATATCCGGATGATGTGAACGGACCAAAACGGACCCGAAGGTCCGTCTCCATGTCCTCGAGGAAGATCACTCCCCTACCCCTTTCCGTCTCAGATCGTGTCTTTTGAGAGCTGCTCTGCTTCCCGGATCACGTCCTTACAGCGATCGAGGTGACCGCATGGGTTTGTCCAGCAGCTGACATCGTACCACTCCCCGTCTTCGCAGAAGCGGTGGAGCGAGGGATTGCCTCTCGCTTTGCCACAGCTTGGGCAGGCGTCGGCAATCTCGATGGTCCGGAGGACCTGGGTGATAGATCTGTATCCCTTTCCCCAGAGCGCCTTTTGGCGCTCCCTGTCGATGACCGTGACGATCATCAGACCCCCTCCCCGTCAAAGTGCGCTTCCCAGAGCATGCAGAGCGGCTCGAGGCGTTCGATCTTCTGGACGGTGCACTCATAGGGATAGGATCCAGGCATCAGCTGGTGGAGCTGGTCGGTGAGGTCTTCGATCTGATCGATGAGGGTCCAGTAGAGGAATTCGAGGGTCATGTTTGTCGCCTTTCGGTTTGAGTTTCGGCCCACACTGGAGTGCGGGGGCATGTCCGTGGATTGGTGACAAAACTGGTTCGGGTCAGGGACGCCGCAGGCGCCGGCTTGCCGGGCGGCAAATCTCCCCCTCGCTCTGGTGAAGCTCTCGCTCCATCGCCGCACGAGACCCCCGTTTCATGTCTCGCATTGGGTACCGGAGATTTTCCGATCCTTGAGGCGGGCCGGTTTTGGGAGCCACTCCGGAGGAGATGCTTCCGCATTCCAGTGTGGGGTTATGGAGGGAGCCCCTCCGGACCGTCCGCAGGCAAGCGGCCTGGTCAGGTGAGGCCGGGGACGGCGCGAATGAGGGCCGCGAAGCGGGCGTAAGCGAACCCGAAGAGAGCAGAGGCCTCGGCAACGCGTGACCAGGACGTGCTCGCGGCGCCGGAGGGGCGGGCCATCCAGCGCAGGTCCCGCGCGACTGCGCATCGACGCAGAGCGGCGAGAGAGCCAGGTCAACGGCTCTCGCTGCCTCGACTGTCCTGCTTGATCGCTTGCCGTCTCTCTTCTTAAGAGCGCGTCAGCGCTCTTTCAAATGGGCCGCCCGGGGCGGAGGGCGGGTGAGGGCTCGAAGAGCCCGGGGCGCGCGGCGGCCCATTTGATTGCCCGAAAGGGCAAACAGGTCTCATAAGCTGGGGATGTAAAAAAGCACCGCGCTCGCCCACGGTGAACACAGGGCGAGTTCGGGCAGTGCGCTCGATTAGAGAAAGAGCTTCACAATTGCGACGATCGCCAGTGTCACGCCAGAGCCGACCACCATCAGATACCATCGGTTCTCTGTGTTGATCTTGGCTGTCTCGGCCATCAGTTTACCGATCTCCGCGCGCATTTTGTCGTCTGCGAGGCTTTGCTGTTCCGGGCTCATCTGCTCATCGCTCATCGGATTGTCCTTCTCTCAATATAGCCGTTCTCTCGTTGATCTTCTAGCATCGCGAAGGGGCATGGGTGAGATCCCCTGCCCCTCGGCTCTCCAGAAGTGTCAAGGCGGCGGGTCATGCGGCCTCTGCGGCTTCTTCTGACGCGGCTTCAATGAGCCAATCGCATCCTTTCTGGGCGGCCGATGCGGCGCGGAAGATCTCGCGCTTGTCCTCTTGGAGCGCTTTGAGCCAGCCTTCGACATAGGCGGCGTTCTGCTCGATCTCCAGATGAATGCCGAGGGTCGCGCAAAGCATGGCGGCACCAATCTCGGCTACAAGCTCTTCCCTTGCATACTCTGCTTTGGTGTTCGCAGCCTTGAGCCGATCCAGCCGCTTGGCGTGGCCTGATCCGTGGAGAGATTCATGGCTGAGGGTTTGATAAAATCCATGTGCGGTCAGGAAGGTTGCAATCGGAGGCATGTGGATCTTGTCCGGACCGGGCGCGTAATAGGCGCGCGGCTCGCTTATCGTCTCGATCCGGATGCCGGTTCTTGCAAACCATGCATCAAGCTCGGGGTCTGCTTCGGTGCCGAGATCGCGCGGGGCCTCGTGTTGGGTCTGATAGCTTTCGGGCAAGCCGTCGATCTGCTCGGCATTGAAGACGCGATAGGACTTCGCGTAGGGGATG
>JBCDAS010000049.1:0-17308 GCA_039185235.1 Pseudomonadota bacterium | reverse complement strand
TCTCAAACCGACTAAACGGCGGAGCAAAACACCAAGATCAAAAAGCCGATGGCGCACGGAAATCCACGCGGCACCAAAATCACTGAAAATCACACCGATAAACAGGATTGATAGAGACCCTCAGGGGTCTCAACCTTCCGCCGCTTAGGCTCGGTGTTCCGAGAAAGGACGCGCCGTCTGCGGGCAATCATGGGATAGGATCAAGCCTGTATCCGCGTCGCATCACTGACGTAGAGTAAGCGATGCTAATCCGCAACAGTCAGGCAGGAGGCAGCGGAAAGCACGGGTCGGGCAACGTATCACCCTCGGTCCGCTTTAGCTCATTGCCCTCGCTCCAGAGAGGCATGGGACCATTGCGTGCTTCCCACCAAGCGCAGTAACGCGCCAGCATGTCCTTCACATCTGGATGCAGCCACCAGCCATCTCGGACTTGCCCTTTCGCCTCGTCTGGATCCAGGAACAGAACATCTCGCATGAAGAAGAGCACTTGGTAGACGATGATCGGGAACTGGGAGTAGGCTTCTTCAGTGCTGCAATACTCCGAGCGGATACAATTCTGGATTGCATGCATGCGGGAGGCAACGATCAGCATCTCTTCGTCCATCTCGGCTGAGAGCCAGAACGCCTTCATCCGGTCGCGATTTGTATCGAACTTGTCATGCGGTTGGTCGAGAAAGCCCGTATAGACTTCCAGCACTGTGGTCAGGCTGACCATAAAGGCGGGATGATAGATCCGCCCGACCTCCTCCGCACTGCGATCCAGGCGCTTATCCTGCTCCGTACCCAGGAATGCGTAGAAGGAGAACCCGATCGAGACGAGCATCGATAGGAGCGACAGGCCAAGTGCGAGAAGGCTTCGATCGACCTCATCGCGATACCAACGTTTTCGACCTGGGCTATCCTCAGACATTCAGCGGCGCGACCGATCGACGGTAGAGGTGCCAGGATGCATGACCCAGCACTGGGAAGACCACCAGCATGCCCAGGAAGAACGGCACCATCGCCACGCCGATCGAAAGCGCAAGGATCGCGGCCCATTTCAGCATCACCGCTTGGTTCAGGATCACCGAGTTGAATGACGCGATCATTGCGCTCACGATGTCGATGTCCCGATCAACCAGCATCGGAACCGAGACAACGGAGACCGCGAACAAAAGGCCTGCCAAGACCCCTCCGACCACGGTGCCCACAACGAGCATGGTGATGCCGTGGCTTGTGAACAGGATATCGGGCGAACTCATGATATTGGTCAACGGTTGCAAGCCAAACGAGAGCGCAAAGACCAGATGCGCCAGATACATCCAAACGAGATAAAAGAACATTACAACAAAGGCATAGGATGGCAGTTGTGAGCCTCCCTCGCGCAGAACGGCGCCCAAAATCCCACGCCATTCGAGCGGTTCATTGGCCTCGATCCTGCGGCTGATCTCATATAGTCCGACCGCGGCGAAAGGACCGATCAAGGGGAAGCCACAGGCAATCGGGATCACCCAATAGCTCGAGGCATGGACGATCAGCAGATAGGAGATCAAAATCCCGAGGATCGAGAACACGCCGCCGAAGAAAAACCCAAAACCAGGTGCTTTCAAGAAGTCGTTGAACCCGGCCCGCAATGCGTCAGACAGGTCTGAGCTTGTCAGGCTTTGTAGGACAGGGGCTGGGGGACGGTCGGTTGTAACGGTCATCTGATCTCCTCCACTTGGGCGGGACTGGCGCAACATCTCAGACGTGAGTGTGCGCAATCCGCCTGGGTTTCGCAAGGTCAACACCCTCAGATCGCCAAAGTCCTGCTTTCCCGCCAAAATGCCTTTAGAAGCGAAAAGGTCGCCTCGTCGAAACGTTGCTGGCTGGCGAGCAAGCTGATCAGACCGCTTTCGTGGTCCCAGGTGCAGGCGGTGCCAAAACCGCCGATCCAACCGATACCTTTAGGGTCTGAAGGGGAAGTCCCATGCTGGATTGCGACGCAATACCCCCAACCATGGCTCTCCCAAAATCCCGGCCAGAAGCGAGAGACCGTCTTTTGCGCAGGGCGAACATGGTCCCGGGTCATCAGCGCGTAGCTCTCCTCTGAGATCACCCGGGTTGCACCCAGTCGACCGCGGTTCAGCATCATGGTCGCAAATGTCAGGTAATCAGCAACCGTCGAGACCAAGCCTTCGGCGGCTGACTCGAAGCCTGGTGGATGGGCAAAACGGCTCTCGGTCCCGGCAGGGTCGACCAACTCGATCTTGCCGAGCGGACCTCGTCCGATGCATGGACCCAATCGATCAAGTTTAGAGCTCGGCACCCAGAAGCTGGTGTCTTCCATCCGAAGCGGGCCAAAGATCCGCTCAGCGAAGAGTGCGCCGAGGCTCATCCCACTCGCTCGTTCCAAAAGCACGCCCAGCACATCGATCGAGGTATCGTACATCCAAGCCGCGCCGGGGTGATGGATCAAAGGAAGCGCTCCAAGGGCTGCAATCCAAGTATCGCTGTCCATCTGTCGGGGATGCCGCGCACCTACATTGACATGCGCCTCCTCCATGGCGCGCGCAATTGGGCTCTCGCGGCTTTCAAATTGCAGGCCGGTCCCCATTTGGCAGGTCATGAGATCATGCACCGTGATCGGGCGCCTAGCCCGTTCGGTTTTGTCAAGCGGGCTACTCGGTTGCAGCAGAACTTGCGGCTCAGCCAATTCTGGGAGCCATTTGTCCACAGGGTCGGTCAGATCAAAAACACCGTCTTCGACCAAGGTCGTCGCAGCAACCCCAGTTATCGGCTTCGTCAAAGAGGCAAGGCGAAAGATGCGGTTGTCGACAGCCAGGTTGTTGCTTGCACCAAACCCCTCAACGATCCGATCGCCACCCCGCTGCAGACCGACCACAGCGCTGGGATCGGCGCAGGCAGCAAGCTCTGCTGCCAGCGCTGTTTTGAAAATTGCGATCTTCTCGGGCGCAAGGCTGCTGCGGTCCATCAGCGCGGTCTCCTTCTGATCCGGCTGAGAGTAGGGGGCGTATTAGCGCCACGCCAGTGTGAGATTTGGCTTTGACGCGGGACGCGTTCTCGCCCAGCGTAGAGCGAACGGTTTCCCAAGTCCGAGGACGATCCCATGATATCTGTGAATTGGAGCTATCCAACCGCGATCCGCTTTGGCGTTGGCCGCATTGCGGAGTTGGCCGAGGTGTGTCGGTCAGCAGGGATCCACCGTCCGCTTTTTGTCACAGATCGCGGTCTGGCAAATCTGCCCATCACCCAAGACGCAGTCGCGTTGCTGGAGCGCGAGGGTCTAGGCCGCGCGGTCTTTTCGGGCGTTGATCCAAACCCCCATGACGGCAATCTGACCGAGGGGATCGCTGCCCTGAAGGATGGTGATCATGACGGCGTGGTTGCCTTCGGCGGTGGTTCGGCCCTCGACCTTGGCAAACTGATTGCCTTTATGGCAGGGCAGACGCGGCCAGTGTGGGATTTCGAGGATATCGGGGATTGGTGGACCCGGGCGGATGCAGGCGCAATCCTTCCCAACATTGCTGTTCCCACAACTGCGGGGACTGGGTCCGAGGTTGGACGCGCCAGTGTGCTCACCAATACAAAGACCCAACTAAAGAAGGTCATCTTCCACCCACAAATCCTGCCCGTCACCGTGATCTGTGATCCAGCCCTGACGGTCGGTATGCCGAAAGTGATTACGGCGGGGACTGGGATGGATGCCTTTGCCCATTGCCTCGAGGCCTATTCCAGCCCGATGTATCATCCGATGGGGGATGGGATTGCGCTTGAGGGCATGCGGTTGGTCTTCGAAAACCTTCCGAAAGCCTTTCATCAGGGAAATGATCTTGATGCGCGAGGGGCGATGATGAGTGCGGCGATGATGGGGGCGGTCGCCTTTCAGAAAGGGCTTGGAGGAATTCATGCGATCTCTCACCCAGTTGGGGCAAGGTTCAATACACATCACGGCATGACAAATGCGGTCGTGATGCCCGCCCTGTTACGCTTCAACCGTCGAGCCATTGAGGCCAAGATTGCCCGCGCGGCCGCCTATCTGGGGATCGAAGGTGGGTTCGATGGATTTTATAGCGCCGTTATGGCGCTCCGTTCAGACTTAAGTGTACCAGAAAGTCTCCGCGCACTCGGCGTAGATAACAGCGATCCCGATGGAGTTGCAGCGGCCGCTATCGAAGACCCAACAGCAGGCGGGAACCCAATCCCACTGACTCACAAGATCGCAAAAAGCCTGTTCTTGGAGTGTTGCAAGTAGGTTTTAGGTTCAAAGCCTAGAGTTTAGGGCAGCAGATGAGTCCCAACTCCACACTATCCAGAACCGCCAGAACTCACAGCGGACGACTCGACTGGTGTCGCGGAGGCGCCGCCTGATCCAGACGCCGCTGCTGCTGCAACAGTCGGGCAAATGGTTTCATCGCTTAGTGGATTATGCTTCACGCTCGTGTCCACAAATCGAGGACGAGTGATCAACTGGAAATTCCACGTCTGCTCAACCAACCCAATGCTGAAGATTGGCCGCCAGCGCGCCTCGAGTTCAAGGAGAATGATCGACTCTTGTGGTGCCATTGTTGGCAAAATCTCGATAGGCTGACCGTCAGCGCCGATCAGGTCTGCCTCAACGATGGCGTCAAAAGTTGTGATGTCTGTACTCTTGTACGCGACTGACCATTGAACAAAATAACGATCATCTTCATAGCAAATATTTGAGATCCGCAGGCGGCGCTTATCCAAATATCGATCAAGCATCTTGTCCGCAACATCCGCAATCTCGTCAGTCTTGGCACTGTCAAATGTCTCATGTCGGCTGGCAATATCCGACAGAGCGTAAGCGATCTTTGCTGTTTTGCTGCTGGACCGGAATGCATCCCAGAATTGGAAACTTCCAACCAACACGAATGCGTAGAATGGCATCATCACTGCGAACTCGATCGACATCTGACCGTTTTCGCACCTAACGTACCGTTCGAACGGGGTGGTTATCCAAGATCCTACTTGTGAGTTGAGCATAGTTGCCTCTGGTCAGTTAGGCTCGTTCATAAATGCAGTGTAGGAAACTAGTTGGTACCCACCCGTGGCGTCTGTAGGGAGAAGCAATCCGATGCCCAGGCCAGGAACAAGCGGGTTCACTACAAAACAGGCTCGAATAAACATAATCTCCGACCTTCCACCCGGATTAAAATTAGTCTTGGGGGCAAACTGCGTTGGATTCGATCGATCTCTGCAGGTAGGCGCGTTTTGTGGATAAGCGTCGGCGGGATCGAACTCTTGCAGTTCGACAAACAGATCTGGACAATATGTTATGATTGTCGATAGTTCGCATATTCGACTTCTTAGTTTGAAGTGATTGAGATCTTCAATCAAGTCCAGGCGCACTTCCCGGGCTGCCATGTCCAGTCCGCGTTCAAGGAGCACGGCGCGCGTGGTCAGAAAACCCATCTCGACAATCGTTATGAACATGAAAATGAAGACAGGGAAAAGTACCACAAACTCAATGGTCGCGTTCCCATCGTCATTCCTCAGGTACTGTCGAAAGGTCCCAAACATCTATCTCTTCCTATGCTTGGGTTTAATTGTATAGTTTAAGGTTGACAATTTCATCGGCAATTGCTTGGAAAATCTTCGAGATTTCCGCTCCCTCAGCCTGATAGAAGGTTGGCACTTCCGCACTTGGATCAGCGCCATATGCCCGAGCACAGTCTTTCAATTGGCCAAGAGCGTGCGGATTTGTTGCGATCTCAAAGCCGATTGAGAAGATCCGCAAACCGTCATCGGTCGGGTCCGGACGAAGAAGACGCTTTTGCTGCATCGCCGAGCAGATGTTCTGCATCATCGAGTCAGCAGCAACGCCGTCTACCTCCTTGTAGATCTTGGTGTCGCTTTTACCCCAAGGTGGATTATTTTGTGAATGGAGCTGCGCGGCTTTTTCAGCAGTGTAGGAGTATTTAGAGGGGTCGACAGAGTACATAGAAGTGTTCTCACCGTCCGCCATCAGAACGATAAATTTGCGGGCGCCTGCGTCGTCCCAGGCATTCGGATAGCCATTGAAGTCGCTCGTCAGGTGGCCCGGATCTGATTCAGGGAGGCTCTGCTTGTACTGGACAATCGGAGCAGCGGCTGGGTCCAAAAGAGAGATTCCAAACTTCAGTCCCATCTGGGTCTGTGTGAAGAACTCATGCTCAATTTGGTTTATAAATGATGTTAGGTTCCCGATGTCGTTTGAGTAAGGAAAGAAGTGGTTGTTGACTTGAGTAGTACCATCCCTGGCTGTTCCAATATGAGGGCAGTCATAGACCCAAAAAGTGTTGGTCCGATACTGTTGATTGCCCTGTCTAAAGTGCGCTGGCTGATTGTAAATCGATCCAGGCCCCATTGGAATAGCTGTGCTTGTAAAGTCCAGATCATTATGGTCGAAACAGTCATGATATGTGTGATGCGGCTGATATCCCTGATAGAGATGAGCAATATCACTTGGGATCGTCACACGACCCGTGAACGGAACGATCGAGATCAACACATTGTCAGTATCGCCTGAAAGAACAGTCGCAAAGAACTCGCGAGCAGCACTCTTCAAAAGGTCCATCTTCGTTACTTGCGCTGTTCCGGCGGCTACGTCTACAAGACTAACCGGAATATCTTCTGCGAGACCTTCTGTAACGACAGTCGTCGTTTTATCCATAGAGCCAGATATGTCGAGAACGAGGGCTATCTCGGTTTTCTTCGGTATCATCTGGAGTGCCCCGGCCGCGACGATGACGTCGATCTGGTCCAACCCGACCATCCGAAAGAAAATCGTGGGAATCGCAGAGACGGCGGACGCAGCGACGGCACGGTCATTGATTGAGTCGGCCGTGAGAACGACCTGGATGTTTGTTCTGTGATCGATGTTTCTGGCGTCAATGTACTCCTGTACAATCCGCTCAGCGACCTGTTCCTCGCTCATGGGTTTAGGATTGCCATGTTCGTCCAGCATCGTCCCCTCCAGTTTCGCAGAGAGGTTCGTCGCAGCCAGAACGCCACGATCAATTGCGTTCTGCAAGTCAGCGCGCAGGATCTCGTGGCGGAGGAAGTCAACCGAAAGACCGCTGAGCACGATCATCGATATCAGGATCACCACGGTGAAGATCGTAAAGCCGCCTCGCTCGCTCTTGACGTATTGCCGTGCGATCGATTGCGTGAAACTTAGGCCTATCGCGCGCCGAGCCCGGCGAGAATTCTTGCGTTGTGGCATCTCTACACCCCAGAAAGTCGGTTGTTCTCTTCTCACTCACCCTCAATACACAATATCGCACAAAACTCTGGACACTGCAGCAGTTTCCAACCTATCCACCGCTTTTTTCCAGAATAAGGACAGAATAAGACTGAAACCACACTTTATGTTAAGAGTTCTGCAATCCGAATCCACTCGAAGTTGCAGGATCTCAACGGTCAACGCAAATCTTCTCTGCACACCTTACACCTGTGTAATGCGATTCGCTTAAGCGGATTTAAAATTCCACCCAGAGCGCGTCGACGAACCCCAGATACTCACGGAATCAACAGCTAGCTTCCGCGTTGGTGGTTGGAGACAAAACGAAATTTCCTCTTGCTTGGTGGAACCGGTATCCGCCCGAGAAAGCTGTCTTGATCCAGTTTCGCGTTCGCATAGTAGCGAGTGACGAACGCACCATCGGCATCGCGCAGCAAGAAGTGGCCGTAGAGATCGTACTCCGAGTAAATGCCGGACTGACCCGACGTCCCGGATTGTTCGCAATCCGCAATCAACCGGAGGAAGGCTTCAACCCATCTTCCACCATGACGCCGGGTGATCTCGGCTCTGAGCGCATCGATATGGTCCGCACGAAACAACATACCGTGAGCTATGAAGCTGATTGACCCTCCCGGACACGGTCCGATCACCATCTCGGTGAAGGCGTGGAATGGGATCTGGTTGCGATCACCACGATAAAGGATCTGCCGACCGTCAGGGGTGAGAAACGCTGTCGGGCGCTGCGGATAGGTGTCGCTGTCGATCACCACCACATCCGAATGATCCATGATCTCGGGCGCCGCGAGCTTCAAAAGCTGTTGCCGCAGCCATCCGCGCATCGCTGCTGTCTCAGTCTCGCCGGCCAGGTTGAGCAGTTCGGGATGCTCATCGATGAAGTCTACGCCAAGGTCAGCACATAAGGTTTCGATGGCTTCGTTCTTTGGGGCAACGACCGCGGTTCGAACAACCGGATGCGCCAAATTGGCCTGCATCAGAGGAATGCTCCGCCTGGCCCGCTCCACATCCTTTGGCGCAACAGGCACCATCAGAGCTACAGGATGGTCTGAAACCGGGTCATCACGCACGAAATGCGAGAGGACTTGCTTGCCCCAGTGGAGCTCCAACTTTTGGATCATTTGGCCGAGGGCAGACATCGGGTTCCTTGACGGTCAGACTAGCCCGCGTAGTGCTACCCGTGAAAGTCAGGCGGTCAAGTGGCGCTCGACGATATCTCGCACATGAACCCTAGCCCCAAGGCGGCTTGCCAAAAGGTAGATCCCCGCGAACTTCCGCTGGAGATAGAGCACATCCATCGGTGGCAGATGCACGAACGTTCGGTCCTCGCCCAAGGTGCGCCCGGCCTCACGCAAACGCGCTGCGAGGATGCCATCGGTGAAATCATAGGCACCCTCGTGACGCAATGCTTCAAAGGCGAGGTCCATCATCTCGGCAACAGCTTGTTGATGATGCGCCGCCGTCGCCTCGTCATAGAAGCCAACGCGCAGACCTGCCGACTTAACCTCGTCCAAGTTACCACTCATGCCCGCACGGAGGAGCAGATCATACTTCTCAGCCACATCCACGCCGAAAGGACGCGAAGCGCCGAAATCTAGCAGCACCACCCGGCCAGTCTCGGGATTGTAGCGGAAATTGGCAAAGTTTGGATCGGTCTGCATCAACCGGAACTCGAACAACTCGCGGAACAAGAGGTTGATCAGCAGATGCGTGATCCGATCTCGCTCGGTCTGCGACAAAGCCACCGTGTCTTCGATCGCAATGCCCTCGACGAAAGTCATCGCGAGGATGCTGTTTGTTGTCAGATCCGGCTGCAGCTCCGGCACTTGGAACTCCGGCGCATCGGCTAACAGCTCCGAAAAGCGCGCCAACTGACCGCCCTCACGCTTGTAGTCCGCTTCTTCATGGAGCTGCCGTTTCGCCTCGACCAGGAGTGGCGAGACATCCATGCCTTCGGGTATCAGACCAGAAACACGGATCAAGGCCGCTACATTGTCGACATCGCTGTCGATACTGCGCCGGACGCCGGGGTATTGGATCTTGATTGCTAGGTCGCGCCCATCGCGGGTCTTCGCTCGGTGGACCTGCCCGATCGAGGCGGCTGCGATTGGTCGGGGGTCGAAGCTCTTGAATTGCTTAAGCCAATCGCTACCCCATTCTGCAGTCAAAACGCTCTTCAGCTGTTTTGGTGGCATGTAGTCCGCATTCGCGCGAAGACGGGCGAGGATATCGGCCAGTTCTGGAGGCAGAAAATCTCCGGTGTCCATCGAGAGGAGCTGTCCCACCTTCATCGCCGCCCCGCGCATTCGGGCCAACTGATCGGCAAGACGGCTCATGTTCGATGGGGTCAGGAGCAGCTCACGCATCGCTGGGCGCCGCCCCTGCGACCACTGCTTTGCACCGTCGATTGCCATACCTCCCGCGATTCCGGTCGCCATTGTTCCAAGCCGCGCAAGACGCGACATCCGGCTGCTCGGCACAGCGATCGGTCGGCTTGCGGAGGTGCGGTTCGACATATCTTCAACCCTGCTCATCAGTCTCGATTGCTGACATAATACGAAAAACCGCCCGGGACATGCCGGGCGGGTGGAGAATTCGCGGGGCGCGATCCGGCCCCACAGAGTGGAGTTATTCAATCGGTGTAATTAACCAACGTCCATCATCGGCCTTGCAACGGCGCGTGTTCAATTGGCTGTTCTTGCCAGTCTTTTTGACTTGGACCAAATGGGTCATGGTTACACATGTCCCATCGAACTCCGCGATCTCGACCGTGCCAAATGCACCGGTCTCAGTGTTGCTCCACAGCGTCTCGGCGCCCACGACCACTGTGTCGGCTTCATAGAGGCTAGCAGAGGCATCCGTCATCAGCTTGTAATCGTCGTTGGTAATGCCAGCATTGCGCATCGCAATCGCGATCGGCTCAGCTACTGCGGGCAGGGCGAAGGCTGCAATCATTGCGCCAAGCGCATATTTGGGAAGAAGTCGAGCCATCGAAGATCCTCTTAGGTCAAAGCGTCTGGGCCAGACCATCACCGAGTGAGCAGCCCAATTCAACGACTTTCTGGACTGCTGCGGGCTACAAGAGCCTACTGTGGATTTACTATTTCCACAGATCGGGTGACACTGTCGCTCTTGCTGGATGTCTTGTTTCGGAGCGGTCTTGAGTAAGAAGATCTTTAGGCAAGCGGCACTGGACCGCTTGGCGTCACCTGAGAAGCTGGATGCACCGACACGCCTGGTCGGCTCCTCGGGTTGGCTCGTGCTGTTGGGCTTTCTGGTCTCGATCGGGTTCGGAGCCTATTGGGCATTGGTGACCAAAGCACCTGTGCATGTTGCAGCTCAGGGCATCTTGATCAATCGAGGCGGGCTGGTCGAGATTATCGCCGATCGGACTGGTCAGCTGGATGACCTCACCTTGGTTCGGGGCCAATTGATCGAAGAAGGGGCCGTTGTCGCCCGGCTCAGCCAGGAGGACCTTGAGCGTGAGCTTAAGATTGCCGAGGCCCGCCTGACCGATGCCGAGGACCGCTTTAAACGGTTCGAGACGTTCTATTATGAGCAAGAGGAACGCGAGACCCGCTCTGACGCAGCGCGCCGCCAGACCATTGAGCAAACCCTCGAAGTTCTGCGCGAGCGCGAGAAGCTCCTAACCGAACGGGTTGAGTCCACCGCATCGCTGGTCGAGCGCCAAGTGGTCATACGAGACAAACTGCTCGCCGCCCAAGTGGAACTGAATGACGCGCAAGAGCGGATCCTGACGCTAGAGGAAGAGGCGCTCAGCCTCAGCCTCGCAGCACAGAGCAGGATCAGCGAACGCTCGATCTCCATGCTCGACGAAAGCCTCGCCGTGGATGAGCGCATGCGAGAGATCCGGCGGCTTAAGGGCCAGCTTTCAGAGCAACAGGTCATCGTATCTGCCCATACCGGCCGGATCGTTGAGGTCAAGGTCAATGAAGGCGATGTGGTCCAGGCTGGTACCGCGCTCGCCACGCTGGCCCCCAGCGACGATGTCGGCGAGTTGGAGGCGATTTTCTATGCCGCGCCCGGGGATGGCAAACTGATCGAACAGGGTATGGAGGCAGAAATCTCACCCACGGCGGTCGAACGCGAGGTCTATGGATTTATCCCCGGCGATGTAACCCATGTTGCCGCCCTCCCCGCGACGCCGGAAGGCATGCGGCGGACCTTGCAGAATGACCAGCTGGTGACCCAGCTCTCCGCGAATGGTGCACCAATCGAAACCAGGGTCAGGCTGATGCGCGACCCGCTCACCCCCTCGGGATTTGCCTGGTCGTCCTCAGACGGACCGTTCCGCGGCGTTGGACCCGGCGCGCTGATCGAGGGCCGCGTTTTGGTCGACGAAGTGCCGATCATCGATCTGCTCCTCCCGGGGGCCAGCAAACTCCTCGAGCGAGCGGTGCAGTGAATCTTTTCCGCCGGACCAGGACGCCCAGCATCCTCCAGCTGGAAGCGGCCGAATGCGGTGCTGCTTCCCTGGCCATGGTGCTTGGCTTCTACGGTCGGCACGTGCCGCTCGATCAGTTACGCGCGCTTTGTGGTGTGTCGCGGGATGGCGCTAAAGCCTCCAGCCTGCTCAAAGCTGCCCGAACGTTTGGCCTGACGGCCAAGGGGTTGAAAGCCGAACCCGAACATCTGATCAATCTCAAAGGGCCGATGATCGCCTTTGTGAATTTCAACCACTTCCTTGTGGTCGAGAGAGCCACCCGCCGCCATGTCTGGCTAAACGATCCAGCCGAGGGCCGCCGTCGGGTCACGATGCAGGAGTTCTCCGACAGCTTCACTGGCGTCGTCCTGACATTCGCGAAAGGCGAGAGTTTCGAGCGGGGCGACCAACGCCCCTCGACATCCCGTGCCCTGGTCCGGCGCTTGCGTGGGTTCGAGTTGCCTCTGCTTTTCATCCTTTTGATCAACATAGCCCTTGTTCTGCCTGGTATCATCGTCCCGGTCTTTAGTCAGGTCTTTGTCGACTACATCCTGGTCCGAGGGTTGGATGATTGGCTCCTGCCGGTGCTGATCGGGATGGGGATCACGGCGATCGTTCGCTTCATCCTGCTCGAGATTGAGGCTCTGACCTTGTTGCGCCTCACCGAGGCCCTGACGCTGAAAACCGGAGCCGATCTTTTCTGGCGCCTGCTACGTCTGCCGGTGTCGTTCTACGCTCAGCGCTTTTCGGGCGAGGTGGCCGAGCGGATTCGCCTGAATGAAGCGCTCTGCGGCCTTCTGAGCGGTCAGTTGATCGGCGCGATCTTGGCGCTGATCACTTCGCTCTTCTTTGCGGCCGTTATGGCCTTCTACAATCAATCACTTGCGCTTACCGTCGTCGCGCTCTCGTTCCTGAACGTCGTGGTACTGCGGATCTCGACCCGCATCCTGTCGGAGAAAGCGCGCACAGTCGCCATTGCCCAGGGCAAGATGCATGGCGCCCGGATCTCGGCCATCAAAGACATCGAGACCTTTAAGGCCTCCGGCGCCGAGGATATCGTCTTCAGCCGTTGGATGGGCTTGCAGTCGAACGTCACCAATGGCCAACAATCCGCAGCACGCGTTTCCGCCTGGACCCAAGCGGTGCCGGGCCTGGTTTCAGCCCTGATCTCGGGCACTGTCCTGGTCTATGGCGGATGGCTGGTCATGCAGGGCGAGATGAGTTTGGGCATGTTGGTCGCCTTCCAGTCACTCGCAGCCAGCTTCATCGGACCAATTGTCGAACTTGCGGGCTTTGGCGCACAGTTGCAGGAGGTGCGCTCCTACACGCAGCGGTTGGAAGACGTGCTGGAGCAGCCGGTGGATCCACGGTTCGACCGGGCGCCACAGGATCTGAACCGCCTGCCCGGGGGGCGTGTTACGCTAAAGGATGTCTCCTTCGGCTATGCCCCCCTGGACCCACCCTTGATCGCAGATCTCAATCTCGACATTGCACCCGGCAAACGGATCGCGCTGGTGGGAGCTTCTGGCTCAGGAAAATCCACCATCGGCCGGCTCATCGCGGGACTCGAGACCCCGCAAGGTGGTGACATCCTCATTGATGGTGTGTCACCCGCGGATTGGCCGCGCCCTGCCCTCGCCGCGCGCTTTGCCTATGTCCATCAAGACGTAATGATGTTCGAAGGTTCAGTCCGTGCCAATCTGAACATGTGGGACGAGAGCCTGCCCGAGCGCCAGATCGTTGCAGCCACCCATGATGCCGAGGTGCATAGTGTCATCTCGGCGCGGCCCGAGGGCTATGACGCAGTGCTGCGCGAAGGAGGCGGCAATTTCAGCGGTGGCGAGCGCCAACGGCTCGAGATTGCCCGGGCGCTGGCCCAGGACCCATCGATCATCGTGCTCGACGAAGCAACATCGGCGCTCGATCCGATCAGCGAGCAGCGCGTGATGGACGCGATCCGGCGGCGCGGTGCGACCTGTGTGATCATCGCGCATCGGCTTTCGGTAATCCGCGATTGCGACGAGATCATCGTGCTTGATCGTGGGAGCCCGATCGAGCGTGGCCGCCACCAAGACCTGGTCGAGGCAGGCGGCGCCTATGCCAGCCTGATCGAGGCTTAGCATGGTAGATCAAGTCCTCCATACGCCCGAATTTGCAACCGGCCCTCCGATACAGGTCTCGGGCGCTGCACCGACTGACTTGCCCCAGGGTTCCTATCTCTGGCGGGTCTCTGGCAGTGCGGTTGAGGTTTTCCTGACCACCTCCACGTTCCGCAAGCTTGTCGCGATTGTTGAACCCAGCGGCTGCATCGTGGCGCTGCCAGATGGCGCAGACGGGAACCTGTCGGTCACAGGCGCGGGTAGTGCAGAGCTCACATTGATCAATGAAACCCAGGCCAGCGATCCCGCTGAAGAACCTGTGCTGATCGCGTCTCTCTTGGCGTTGCGGCAAAGCATTGAAGAGCAAACCAAACACGCGATCCCAGTTGACGAAGACGGTTTGGAGCCAGTTTTCTTCGATATCCAAACGGGATTGATCTATCTCGCCGATGCGCTCAGCGCGGGCATGGCAGAGGCCGACGAAGCAACGCTTCGCCGACTTGGCCAGCGCGGCAGAGTGGACGAAGACGGCGCCCAGGCCAGCGATATCCAGCGCGAGTTGCTCACCTATTTCTCACTTCCCATTCCAGAGGATCTGGCATTCATCAAGGGCGGTTATGCAGAGATGCCGGGCCTCCTGCGCAGGGTTGGTTTGAAAGCACGCGCCGTCACCCTGCCGATCGGCTGGTCGAGCTCTGATGCCGGACCGCTGGTCGTGTTCGACGACGCAGACGGGACGCCAACCGTCCTCACCTGGGAAAGCGGCACGTATCGCGACGGCCAAGGAACGCGGATCAAACCGGGTGCTGAGGAGCAATTTACCGCCGCCGCCTACGGTGTCCACGCGCCCCTGCCCGACGAAGTGCGCGGCTTGGGCTCCCTGGCCTGGTATCTGCTGCCGATGATTTTGCGCGATGGATCTTGGGCCGCCCGGGCGGGCGCCTGCATCAGCTTGATCGGCGCGATCACACCGCTTGCCGCCAGCTGGTTGCTCGGCGATATCGTGCCATCGAACCAAGTTGGGCTCTTGATCGCCGTTGGCCTTGGGCTCGGTGCCGCGGCCCTGATGAACCTGCTCTTCTCCGCCGCCCGTAGCCTGGCGCTCGCCCGGCTTGGCGGACGCAGTTCGGTTGCCGTGGCGGCTGCGGTGAGTGACAAAATCCTGCGCCTGCCGCCTGCTTTCTTCCAAGACTACGCTGCAGGCGACCTGACCCAGCGGATCGGCGCGATCGAGTATCTCCGCGGGCTGATTACCGATGTGCTTCTCTCCTCGGTGCTTACGCTGGTCTTCTCGCTCTTCTATCTCGGGGTCTTACTCAGCTTCGACGCAAAGCTTGCGGGCGCTGCCTGTCTCTTGGTTCTGATCTACATCCTTGCGACCATGATCGCGCGTTGGGCCCAGATGGCGCCATTGCGCAAAGCAGCCGAGCTCGATGGCAAGCTGGCGGGCGCCAGTTATGAGACCCTCTCGGGCATCGCCAAGCTGCGCGTTGCAGCCGCCGAGGAGCGTGCCTTCCATCGCTGGTACACCCTCTACCGTCAGGAGCAGGAGGCGAATGTGACTGCGGGGCGGGTCGGCGCCCATTTCTCGGCTTTTTCCGACGCCTACCAGCTGATCACACTGCTCTGTTTGTTTGCCCTGGCGGCTTATCTGCTCGAGAGGGATCTGCCCGCAGGCCAGTTCATCGCTTTTCTGGTGGCCTTTGGTGCATTCCAAGGGGCCTTTGCTGGGTTCTGCGGAAGCTTGATGTCGATCCTAACCGCAGCACCCATGGCAGAGCGGGCCCGGCCCCTGTTACAGGCGGTGGCCGAGACCGAAGGCGGTCGCGCCGATCCGGGCGAGCTTAAAGGCGCCATCGAGCTCTCGGGCATCACATTTGCCTATCCTGGCGGTCGCTCAATCTTGGACGGGTTCGACCTCACGATTGCGCCGGGCGAGCATATCGCAATCGTCGGCGGCTCGGGTTCGGGCAAATCCACGGTACTGCGCCTGCTCCTGGGTTTCGAGACACCTCAAGCAGGCACGATCAGCTACGACAACCAGGATCTCTCGCGCATCCAGCTCGGCCGGGTACGGGCGCAAATCGGGGTGGTGATGCAGTCGAGCCGCCTCTTCGCGGGCTCGATCTTTGAGAACATTCGCGGCGCCACCGATGCAGGCCTCCAGGCCTGTGGAGAAGCAGCAGCGCAGGCAGGACTAGAGCGTGATCTGGAGATGTTCCCAATGGGCTTGCACACGCCCGTCACCGAAGGCGCTGCAGCCCTTTCGGGCGGGCAGAAACAGCGCATCCTAATTGCGCGCGCGATAGTCGGCAGACCGCCGATCCAGTTCTTTGACGAGGCAACCTCGGCGCTCGACAATCTGACACAGCGGATCGTGATGGAGACTTTGGACGCCTCCAACGCAACCCGGATTACCATCGCCCATCGCCTCTCGACTGTGCGCAACGCCGACAGGATTTGCGTGCTTGATCGCGGTCAGATCGTTGAGAGTGGGCCTTGTGATGCGTTGATGGAAGCTGACGGAAAATTCGCCGAACTCGCCAGACGACAGTTGATTGAGGAAGGATAGGAATTGCGCAAGGCACTCTACATTCTCGGGGATCTTGACGACTCCGATCTCATCTGGCTCGCCAAAGCGGGCAGCGTGATCCATCCGAAGGCGGGGACTGAGGTGATCGCCGCCGGTAACCCGATCAATGATCTCTTCATCGTCACATCCGGCGATCTGGAGGTGATCACACCGGCTCGCAAGCGCATCGCAGAGCTGGGCGTTGGTGACGTGGTAGGCGAGATGTCTTTTGTCGAGAAGCGCTCGCCATCCGTCTCGGTTCAGACCAAAAGCGATTGCCGGTTGCTAGCGATCCCGCGCGCGGCGTTGTTTGAAGAGTTTGCGCGGAACACGGGCTTTGCCGCCCGGTTCTATCGGGCACTCGCAGTATTCCTCTCCGATCGTCTGCGAGGGATGACCGAGTATGGTGATGATGAGGTGGAGAATGAACTGGATGAGGCGATCCTCGACAATCTGCATGTCGCAGGCGGTCGAATGCTGCGCCTGATCGATATCTTGGAAGGGCGCGTGACCGCCTGACACCTGCCCAGCGGCGATCTTTACGTTTCTTTACATTGCAGAGAAACGGGCGAAACACCGCTCGCCCAAAGTCTCTCTCGCGGCCAAGACGGGTGCCCAAGCGCCAGGCCAAAATGAGAGATCAGGAGCTTGCAATGACCCAGATGACGCCCCCTCGCAAATGCCTCAGACCACGCAACCTCTCACTCATCGTCCTGTTGGGCACTGCTCTGACTTGGGCTAGCGTTCTTACAGTCCAGGCAGTTGCCGCCGGAACACTTAACCCACAAACCGCGCTTGCCACATCACTTCAAGGCGCGCTGCACGGCCTCCATCCTCGCCCGTTCTCCGATCTGACCGAGGCAGAGGTCGAGGACCGGATCGAGCGGCTTGTCAAACATGTCGCCATCGAGATTGACGCAACCGATGAGCAGAGCGCCAAGATAACCGAACTC
>JBCDAS010000048.1:0-17559 GCA_039185235.1 Pseudomonadota bacterium | reverse complement strand
TAGGATATCGCGCAGATTGGTCTCCGCAGCCAGGCTCACCGGCGCCTCAGCCAGCCCCAAGCGCTGGGCGCGCATGCGCACTTGGGCCGAGGCTTCTTCGCCCGAGACATAGATGACTTTGAGCCCCTGCTGGGCAAAAGCAGCGGTGGCCTGTAGCAGGATCGTGGATTTGCCGATCCCTGGATCGCCGCCCACCAAGATCGCCGAGCCCGGCACCAGACCGCCCCCCAAAACCCGGTCCAATTCGGCAATGCCCGAGACCGCGCGCGGTGGCGGCGCTTCCTGACCGCTGAGAGCCACCAGTTCCAGCGACCGGCCTTTTGCCGATCCCAACGACTTCTTCGCTGGTCCGGAGGCAGACAGGCCCGCATCCTCCTCGATCGAGTTCCAAGCACCACAGGCGTTGCATTGCCCAGACCATTTCTTGTGAACTGCGCCGCAGTCGCGGCAAACAAAACCCATGGCTTTACCCATTGAACTGCGCATAGCCCATGAAGACGAAGACGGCAAAGACGCTTTGCAGAAGCGGCAAGATCTTAAACCAGCGTTTCTCGATCCAGAAGGTCATCGCCAGGGCAATCAACAGGACGGGTGAGAGGAGTTGGGCGGTCACCGCATCGCGCTCCAGCAAGAACCACATCACGCTGCCCATGGAGGCGATGGCAAAGATGTGGATCGCGCGGGTCCTGCCCGTCTCCAAGACCGCCTGGGCCAGCGAGTAAAGCGTGCCGATGCAGATCGCGATCCCGCAGAAAATGCCGATGATGAGTAAAACAAGGGTCATACCGCGCTCCGTCGCCCGAGACCTATAAGAGCGGCGCGGTCGGGACAAGCGCTTCGCGACGCTTGGCCCCGAGTTCAGCGGGTTGGTCGTCAGGTTTTTGCCCAGACCACTTGTGTATAGTGTCCAGAGGCGGGTTTGCCCTGCTCACCGGCCTGTAGATCGCCGGGCGCCTCGGCCGTGTTCTTGGGGCGGCTGATCCCTTGGGAAACCGTGGCCAGGTCGATCCATCTGTCATGGCTGCCACCGCCATTGGAGGCGTCCAAATCAACATCGGTCAGGTTTTCGGGCTTAGACGTATCACTCATAGCACTCTCCTCTATTGGCGCCTCTATAACGGATCAGGCGGGCCCTTTCTGTGAGATATGCTACATTTCGCCCTGTGTGCGCCAAGCGATCCAGATCGACGCAAGGACGCAGCCCGTAAAGAACCAGAGCCCCCAGGCCGTGGTCACATGCCCGATACCAACACCTTTGACGACAACGATGTAGAGCGCGATGAGAAAAACATCGGCCATGGAGAGTTTGCCGATCAAGCTCACCAATCCCATCGGCCCGCGCCAACCGCGGTGGATGGCGGCCAGCATCAGCGTCTTGGCCATCGGCATGATCATGGCAAAGAGCGCGACCAGGATCGCCAGCGCTCTATCGACCTCCCAGAGGTCTTGGACGCCGCCAAAAACAGTGATGGTGTCGCCAGTGAACCAGGGAAGAAAGCCGGCACGCGCCAAGGGCGCGCCCCATGCAACAGGATAGGCGATCAAAAGTGCCAGATTGAGAAGATGGTGCGGCGGCATGCTCTCTCGTGATTAAAGTGAGAGAGAACTCATATCTTCAGCGCGTGGATTTGATCTTCTGAAAGTTCAGATTGACCTCTTCGGACTTGGCAGACTCTGCATTGCCGCCGATCTGATAGCTGCTCACCAGTACGTGTTTCATTTTAATGCCACCGGCTGCTTGGTCGAGATCATCTTCTTCAAGGGTTGTCGGCTCAGGTTTACGCGTCTCGGTCATCGGTTTCTCCTTTTCAAACTTGGGCGAAGACTAGCGCATCATGGCAGTCTCGTCTGTGAAAACCCTCACAGGGTTGTTTTGGCCAATCAGGATGGCGGAACCGGAAAGAGTTGGGGCATGGCGCGCAACAGCCGGTCGGTCGCAGCAGCGAGTATTTTTGTCAAATGAAGCATCGTCTTTCCCCTTCCGGATCAGCTTTGATTGGGGAAGGAATAGCGGATGATTCTCTTTCCGGCTGTATCAGGTGATACAAGAGCCTGCAGTGGCCTCAGTCGAAAACGTCGAACAGGTCGTCGAGATCGAACAAGTCATCCATTGCATCATGGATCCGGTAGAGCATGCTTTTGGACCGGCGGCCCTTCTTGGCTTTGCGTCTGCGGTAAGCGTAGTCGCCAGATGCATGAGCGTTGGCGCGCTCCGCTGGACGGAGCTGCGTCTTTTTGCGCGGTTTCTTTGCTCTGTGAGAGGGTTCCAAGCGCTCGATAAGCTTGATCGGAGCGCCGCAGCCGTTGCAAACAAGGCGGCCGCTCGCGCCTCTGGGCACAAGTGAGCGGGCATCACAGTAACAACAGATCACTACCCGGCTGCCGGGCCCGGACTTCTTCACCATGATCTGCAGATAGGAGGTCTAGTCCATAGCCGCCAGATTGGATGCGGCCATGCGTCCATCGCGACCTGGCTCAAGCTCAAAGCTGATCTTCTGGCCATCGGCCAAACCCGTCATACCGGCGCGCTCAACCGCGCTGATATGAACAAAAACATCCTTGCCCCCGTCATCGGGCTGGATAAAGCCAAAGCCTTTGGTTGCGTTGAACCATTTCACAGTGCCAGTTGCCATTATCGGTCTCCATCAGTTCTCTCTTGCGACATGCAAGAAATGTCGGCGCGGTCAGTAGATCGAGTGACTGCAGCCCCAGAAGGAGACAGAAGTTCGATTTTCGTCGGCGGTCCTCCTATAACATGCGCTGTTTTCCTCGCGTTTACAAGCGATTGCAGGGGCAAAGCGGAATCAGGGGCAATCCACGTCCCCTCCCCGGATCGGGGAGGGTTAGGGAGGGGCTGATGCGAAGGTGCATGCGGGCCCTGCCCGCATTCCGCTTGGCTCGCTCTAGTCGATGATAACAACGAGCTTGAGAAGGATAGATCCGGACGCAATCAGAGCAATCGAGCTTATCGGTGCGACCCGTCTGCCCGGATTTAGAAGCGTTAGGTCCGCCAAGGTGAAAAGCAGTGCGCTATAGCTGATGATAAGGCCAACTTTGATTGCGAGATCGCTTTGGTCTCCAAGGGCGATTAAGGCGCCGAAAATAAGAGCAGAGACAAGCGCGATCGCGGCGATGAACCGGATGCCCTCACGCCAATCGGCGACATGGCGGTGAGAATAGGCGATGGCTTGCATCACGCCAAAGGCGATCAGAATATAGGCAAATGCCGTCACGGGCTTGGTTGCCCGGGGGGCATCCAGCGTGCCCCCTGCGGGGACACGACTGCCCGCCCACCCGGCCAAAAGGCGCTCACCGGATCGCCTCGATCGGGCCATCTGCGAGCCCATTTATGAACTGGTGAACATAGGCATTACCGGTCTGGTCGATCTCGCCTACGGGGCCTTCCCATTGGATCCGGCCTTCATGGAGCATCGCCACCCGATCCGCGATCTTTCTCACCGAACTCATGTCATGGGTGATCGTCATCGCGGTTGCTCCCATCTCGACCACGATCTCTCGGATCAGATCATTGATCACATCGGCCATGATCGGATCGAGCCCCGTTGTGGGTTCATCGAAGAAGATGATCTCGGGCTCTGCCGCGATCGCGCGCGCCAGGCCCACACGTTTTTGCATGCCGCCTGAAAGCTCGGCCGGATAGAGATCGCCGGTCTCAGGCGTGAGGCCGACCCGGCGGAGCTTTTCGACCGCGAGATCTTTTGCATCGGCTTTGGTCAGCTTGCGCGGTCCACGCAACAGGCGGAAGGCGACATTCTCCCAGACCAACATCGAGTCAAACAGCGCGCCGCCTTGAAACAGCATCCCGAACTTGTCCAAGAGCTGCTCGCGTTGGCGCCCGCGCGCTTTCGTGACGTCCTGTCCATCGACGGTAATCAAACCCGCATCCTGTGCGAGAATCCCAAGGATGCATTTCAGTGTCACCGATTTGCCTGTGCCTGAGCCGCCAATGATCACCATGGATTGCGCGACCGGCACGTCGAGATTGACACCTCGAAGCACATGTTTTGCGCCGAAAGCCTTGGTCACGCCTTGCATAGAAACCTTGATCGTCATGCTGGGAAAAGCGCCTCTGTCAGCAAATAGTTCGACGCCAGGATCAGGATCGAGGCGGTGACGACCGCATTGGTGGTGGCACGGCCGACGCCTTGGGCCCCACGGCCGGAATTATAGCCCTGATAACAGCCCATCAGCGCGATGATGAAGCCAAACACGGCGGCTTTGATCAGCCCGGAGCTGACATCGCCAAACTCGAGGAAGTCATAAGTCGTCCGGATATAGGTCGCTGGGTTGAAGTCGAGGCGGAAGACACCGACCAGAAATCCGCCCATGATCCCGATGATATCGCCGACCAGGGCCAGCAGAGGCATTGCGATCGTGGCGGCCAGCAGACGCGGCGCCACCAGGTATTTCATCGGATTGGTCGAGAGCGTGGTGAGCGCATCAATCTGCTCGGTCACGCGCATGGTGCCAAGCTCGGCGGCGATCGAGGCGGAGACCCGTCCCGCCACCATCAGCCCGCCCAGCACCGGACCCAGCTCTCGCACCATGCCGATGGCAACGATCGAGGGCACCACCGCCTCGGCATTGAACCTTGCGCCACCGGCATAGATCTGCAGCGCCAAAGCCCCGCCCGTAAACAGCGCAGTCAAACCCACGACGGGCAGGGAGAAGTAGCCGATCCTCAGCAGTTGCTTGCCAAGCTCCGAAGGATAGTAGGGTGGCAGGAACACATGGCTCACGCCCGAGACCGCGAACAAAACCAGTTGTCCGGTGGCTTGGCATAGGCCGATCACGGCCGCTCCGATCGAGGCGAGGAAATTGGTGATGACGCGCATTCTGATCTCGATCTCTGCTCGGCCTTTCGTTTCGTCTATAGCCGGGGTGATCCGACCTGCCAAGCAGCTCTAGCTGCCGGCCTCGATCTCACCTTGTGCCAACAGATCGCGGATGATCGCCATCGCCTCGGGCTTTGCCATACCGGGTTTGATCCGGGGATGGTAGAGCAGACGCAGCAATGCCTCGTCATGGGTGGTCAGGCGCGAGAACTCGTCATCATCGTTGAAGATCGAGGGCCTGAGCGTGGGGTCATCATTGAAGAGCCCCAGAACCTGGGCAAACTCCTCCTCGATGCAACCCTCCAAGACGATATCTGGCAGGCCTTCGCGGAACATCAGGAAAACAAAAAGGATTTCACCTTTCGGGCGCTCAGGATTTGCGCCGGTGCTGACGATCAGCCTCCCGCCACATGGCGATCGAGAGCGGCGCCAGCTGGCGACCGCTTCGCTGAACCACTGCGCAACCCGCCCGCGCTCAATCACGTCACTTGCAGCTTCGACATCGGAGAGTTTTTTGAACTCTTCCTCATCGGTTTGCAGGACGAAGATAAGGCTCTCGTTGTCCCGCGCGCTCCTGAACTCGTCCACACTTGTGTACACTTGGGGTGTGAGACCCGTGAGACCGGCGAGACGATCAAGATAGCGGCGCATCCGGTTCACCAGGATCGCGCGGCTGCGATTGTCTGGGTTGAGCACTAGGAAACTGGGACCATTCACGACTTTGCGGATGATTTCGGGCCGTTCTGGCGCGGCCTCGCCGGTTTCGAACGGATCCGCTTCGAAACTGAAGGCAATTTTCTCGAACGCCGCGATTAGATCTTCGTTGGAATAGGGCGCGTCTATGGGCGCGCGGTCTTGGCGCATAAGACCGGCTTCTTGGGCGTTCATCGCATACCGTTCCCAGTCGAAAGGACCTGGGCCGCAGGCGGCGAGCAAGATTGGAATGGCGAGAAGGAAGCGCAACCTCTGTCCTTTGCTGAGTTGGCGCCTCAGTGATAAATCCGGGTCAGGCGGCTGCCAAGGGAGGTCAGGATCTCGTGTCCGATTGTGCCCGCTTTGGCAGCCAACTGATCGATTGTCTGGCTCGGACCGAGCAACTCGACCATCATGCCAGGCCGCACAAAGGGCAGATCGGTCACATCGAGCGTTGTCAGATCCATCGAGACCCGGCCTGCCAGGGGCGCGGGCGCGCCCGCGATGTAACCACTGGCATGACCTGTGCTCAGCGCCCGGATCAATCCATCGGCATACCCCGCCGAGATCGTTGCGAGCCGTGAGGGACGCGCGGCGGTCCAGGTCGCGCCGTACCCAGCATGCTCCCCTGATGCCACATCCCTGATCTGCAGGATCGGCACTTCGACTTTCACGACGGGTTGGGCATCGGCAAAGGGCAGGCCGCCGTAAAGACCGATGCCCGGGCGCGTCAGATCATAATGCGCTTCGGGCCCCAAGAGGATCGCTGCAGTGGCCGCCAGGCTCCGAAGCTTTGGGCTGTTTGCAGTCATCGCCTCAAAAGCCGCGATCTGGTCGTCGTTTTGCGGATGGTCAGGCTCATCGGCACAGGCCATATGGCTGATCAGATGGGTGATCTGGTCGGGCAGGGGGCCGAGCGCGGCCAGTTCGACCGCTTCCAGCCCCAACCGGTTCATGCCCGTATCCAGTTGCAGCATTGCAGGCCCCGCCGGACCGTCGAACCAGGCACGAACCTGTTCAGGCGCGTTTAGGACCGGGCGCAGGTTATTAGACCTGAAAACCGCTTCATCGCCCTTGGCATAGCCCGAGAGAATATGGATCTCAGCTTTCGGCAGAACCGCACGCAGCCGCATGCCTTCCTCTGGCATGGCCGCGAAGAACATCTGGCAGCCAGCCTTTGCCAATGCGTTGCTGACGGCCTCGATACCGCAGCCATAGGCGTTGGCTTTTACCACGGCGCTCGACTGGCATGCGGGAGCTGTCATCGCGTCGAGTGCCTGCCAGTTCCGAACAATTGCGCCAAGATCGATGCTCAGCGTCCCGGCGAGAGAAGCACAGTCCGCCGGTCGAACGCGGCCCAAGTCAGCTTGAGGGGTTGTCTCGTGATTCATGTCCCGACACTTGGCTTTTGTGCACGCTCTCATTTGATCTAAATCACCAGAAGGCCGTTCTGTGAAGTAGATCTGGAGATCACGCCCAAAATTTGGCGCTCCCTTACTTTTCGAGGTAGACTTGCGAACCCCAAGTCAGTCCATCGCGAAAGAAGATGGCGCATGTGGATCATCGATCTGGCGGAGACTTCGATCATGGGAATTTTCGGTGGATCACGAGGTGCAGCCGGATCAGCGGTGGTTTTGGTCCTCTCGGCCTGCGCCCCCGCCGAGATCACGTCGATCGAGCTCCTAAGGGCCGGATTTGACGATCTGTCCGCCTCGGATATCGCCCCTCGCGACGTGATCGTCGATGAGCTGATCTCAGGCAGCTATGACTTGCCGGGCGCCCCAAGCTCTGATGTGCTGGAATACTCCTTGCTGCGCGGCCGCGCCGTCCCCGTCCGGCGAACTGACCCAGGCCGCAGTTCAGACAGGTCGGATTTTGCTCTTGCGGGCAGTTCTGGTCCTTCGTTTGAGAACACGGTTTTCAGGTTCGTGCCGAGGCTGGAACGGCTCCCCAATCCAACCGGGCTCTTCATCTACAGCTTTGAGATCCGTTCCGGCGCGTTCCTCGCAGACACTGTTGGCGAGGTGAGGATAACCCTCGACGAACCAACCCCTTCGGACGCACCACTGCCCGAGTTGCTCCTTCGGCGCGGTCCAGAGGAAGACCTCACCGAGTTCATTATAGATGGGAACACTGTGCCGGTGCCATCTGGGCGGTTCCAGAACGTTGTTCTGACCCTCGACACCCGCCCTGGGGAGCGTCGCGAGCTCAACATCCTCGCTGGAGGTCGAACGCGCACGATCGAACTGTTCGGCGAGGCGGAGCTTCAGTCCGCCCCAGTGCTGGGCTTTGAGATCACCAACGGGTTGGCCGAGATCGACCAGGTCATCATCATAGAAGCGACAACCGTGACTTTCCCTTAGACGCTATGCCGTAGGCGTTAGGCGAACCCCTCATGATCTCCGCCGCGCCGGTCCTCGCGCACTGGGTCGGAGAACTTCGTGTACTTGCCCTCGAAATGCAGATCGACAGTGCCGATTGGTCCATGGCGCTGCTTGCCGATGATAATCTCAGCCCGGCCATGCAGGCGGGAGGCTTTCTCCATCCATTCCGGGAACTTCGGATCATCTTCCGAGGGCTTTAGCCGTTCATGGTAGTACTCTTCGCGGAACACGAACATCACCACATCGGCATCCTGCTCGATCGAGCCCGATTCCCTTAGATCGCTCAGCTGAGGGCGCTTGTCATCGCGCGCCTCGACTTGGCGCGATAGCTGGGAGAGCGCGATGACGGGAATATCCAACTCTTTGGCAATCGCCTTGAGCCCTTGCGTGATCTCCGAGACTTCATTGACCCGCCCCTGATCCTTACTCGACGCCGGCCGAGCGAGCTGAAGGTAGTCAACCACCATGACATCGAGCCCTTCGGTTCGCTTCAGCCGGCGCGCCCGCGCGGCCAGGGAGGAGATGGGGAGCGCGGGTGTATCGTCGATAAAGAGCTTGATGGTCTCAAGCTCGCGGGCAACCTCGAGGAAGCGGCGGAAATCCCCTTCCTCGATCCGGCCCGACAGAAGCTCGTGGGATTTGATCTGGGCCTCGGCCGCCAAAATCCGGTTTGCAAGCTGTTCTGAACTCATCTCAAGCGAGAAGAACCCGACCACGCCCCCCTCGATGGCGCCCATCGTCCCATCGGGCTTCTCGCCATGTTTGAAGCGTTTCGCGATGTTGAAGGCGATATTGGTCGCCAGCGAGGTCTTCCCCATCGAAGGCCGCCCGGCCAGGATGACCAGATCTGAATTCCTGAGCCCGCCAAGCTTGTAGTCGAGTTCGTGTAGCCCGGTTGAGATCCCCGCGAGACCGCCGCCCCGTTGAAAGGCCGCGTTCACCGCATTCGCGGCCTCCGTCGCGGCTTGGGAGAAGTTTACGAAGCCCTTTTCGTAAGTCCCTTTCTCGCCCAACTCGAACAAAGCCTGTTCGGCGTTCTGGATCTGGGTCGCGGGCTCTTGATCCGCATCGAAATGGGTGGCGTGTTCCTGAATCTCGCCACCGATCCGGATCAGATCGCGGCGGAGCGCCAGATCGCGCACGCTGCGAGCGTAATCACGTACAGCGACGATGGACACCGTGGCTTCGGCCAAGCGCACCAGATACTCGGGCCCACCCAGCTCTTTCAGCCCATCATCCGCCTCGAGATAGGGTTTCAGCGAGACCGGCGAGGCCAGGTTCCCGCGTTGAATGAGGCGCGCTGCCAGCTCATAGATCCGCCCATGCACTGGATCGAAGAAATGCTGGGGCTTCAAGACCGCATCGATCCTGTCGAAACAGTCATTGTTGAGCAGCAACGCACCTAGCAGGGCTTGCTCTGCCTCGATATTATGGGGTTGAAGCGTTTGTGCCGCCGGAGCGGTTCCGTCCGCCATCCAGTTCTCCCCTTCCTGCTCGACCGACACGCGTGGTGCTCCCCGATTTCCGGGGCCCGGTGTCTTGGTTCTTGGTTATCAGCTTAGCACGATGACGAATGCAGTTTGGGTGTCATCGTTCTGTCACGAGCATATTAATAAAAATTAAGATCTTCCGCATCCGGGCTTTGATCTTGACCCGGTGTTTTCCCCATCTTCCTTCAATCGGTGGATAACCTGTTGAAGAGGGGGAAAACTCCAGCAAATCGGCACAATTAATTTGCAACCTTCGTGAAACTGTTGCGATTCGGTAATTGTCATTTTTCCGCTGCAGGCTAGGGGCGCGACGACCTCATAAATGCGAATCGCCGCCCCAGGGAACTGGAGCGGCGACAGATTCGCAGGCGTTTTGCCTTAGCTGCGCGGGGTGTCTTCGCCCGCGTCGTCGGTGGTCTCGGTGATCGGCGCAGGGCCGTCGCCATCGTCTTCGCTGGCTGCCGCACCCATATCATCGAAGAGCTCGGCGAGATCAAACTCGGTCTCGGCCTCCTCGTCAGCGCGGACGTCTTGGATCGACTTGCCCGAGGCCTGGATTTCGGCCTCTTCCTGCGAGCGGGCCACGTTCATGGTGATCTCAACCGTGACCTCGGGGTGCAGCACGACCTTCATCGGGTGCAGGCCCAGCTCTTTGACCGGCTTTTCAAGGCGCACTTGACCCTTTGAGATGGTGATCCCCGCTTCAGTGACCGTCTCGGCCACATCGCGGGTCGAGACTGACCCGTAGAGCGCCCCGGCCTCAGAAGCCGAGCGAATGACGACATATTGTTGGCCGTCCAGATCCGCCGCGACCCGATCAGCTTCGGCCTTGCGCTCGAGGTTCTGCGCCTCCAACTGGGCTTTTTCAGCTTCGAACCGGGCGAGATTTGCCTTGTTCGCGCGGAGCGCCTTGCCGGTCGGCAACAGGAAGTTGCGTGCGTAGCCATCCTTGACGGAGACCACATCGCCCATTTGGCCGAGCTTTTCGACCCGCTCTAGCAGAACGACATCCATACCAACCTCCCTTACTGGACCGAGTAGGGCAGGAGCGCCAGGAACCGCGCCCGCTTGATCGCCTTGGACAACTCGCGCTGTTTCTTGGCAGACACAGCGGTGATGCGGCTGGGAACGATCTTACCCCGCTCGGAGACGTAGCGCTGCAAAAGCTTCACGTCTTTATAGTCAATCTTCGGCGCATTATCGCCCGAGAACGGGCAGGACTTGCGACGGCGGAAAAACGGTTTGCGAGCCATTATGCCTCTCCTCTCGGGGCGCGGTCCTCACGGGGCGGACGGTCATCGCGGTCGCGGCGAGGCGGCCGGTCATCCCGATCCCGACGTGGCCCACGATCATCGCGATCCCGGCGCGGGCCGCGCTCATCGCGCGAGTTCTTCGCCAGCACCACGGCTGAGGGGCCTTCGTCATGGGCATCGACCTTGATGGTCATCACCCGCATGATGTCCTCGTGCAAGCCCATCAGACGCTCCATCTCCTGCACGGCACCCGATGGGCTGTCTGTGCGGAAGAAGCCATAATGGCCCTTGCGGTTCTTGTTGATCTTGTAGGCGAGGGTCCGGAGGCCCCAATACTCGGTTCCGATGACAGTGCCGCCATTGTCGGTCAGCACTTGGCCAAATTGCTCGATCAAGCCTTCGGCCTGCGCGTTGGACAGATCCTGACGCGCGATCATCACATGCTCGTAAAGCGGCATGCGCAGTCCTTTCAATCGGGCGCGCTTCAAAATGCGGGGGCTATGACTTCCCGAGCCCGCATACGAGTGGCGTCGCCGAAAACAAGTTTTCGGAAAGTGGGCGGCTGATACGAGGTTCGGGTGAGGAAAGCAAGCCCAAGCGCCTGGGCTTTGCTGTTGTTAGAAAGGATCTTTGGAGAAAGGGGGGATCCTTGCCCCCTTTTTACACTGATTGCAGGCCGTTTTAGCTGAGCTTTGGCCTATAGCGCGCCTGGGACTCATAGAAGAAGTAGTCCGATGGCCGACCGTCCCGCGGGTCCGCGAGCGGGTTACGTCGCTTCACGGTTCTCGGTTTTTGGTTGTAACCTTTGGTAAGGTCTCGCGATGCGTCATTCTGCTCTGACCGAGGATCACGCAATATATCTGCAACTGACATTGGAAAGCCCCCCTTTTCGTTCACACTTCTGAAAGCTGTCACAGTCCCAAGACGGGTCGCAGTGACTTTTCCCACAATTCAAGGCTGAATGTTGTTGGCTGCGCGAGGTTCTCGTCGGCTGCGCAGCGCCTTGACATCCGTCAGGTCGTGGCTCAAGCCACGGGAAAATCCAAGGAGACGACATGCGGGCATATCTCTTTCCAGGCCAGGGGGCGCAGAGCATTGGCATGGGCAAAGCCCTGGCCGAGGCTTATCCGTCAGCAAAAGCGGTCTTTGACGAAGTCGATGAGGCGTTGGGAGAGAAGCTGAGCGCGTTGATTTGGGAGGGCGAACAGGCGGAGTTGACGCTGACGGCGAATGCTCAGCCGGCTTTGATGGCGACCTCCCTGGCGGCGGTACGGGCGCTGGCTGTGGAGGGACACGCGATCTCTGAGGCGGCTTTCGTGGCGGGGCATTCCTTGGGAGAGTACTCGGCGTTGGCTGCGGCTGATGCGTTTAGTGTTGCCGATACCGCCCGATTGCTTCGGATCCGCGGGACGGCGATGCAAGAGGCGGTGCCGGTCGGGGTTGGAGCGATGGCCGCCTTGTTGGGGCTGGATTTCGACACTGCAAGCGCGGTCGCGACAGAGGCGGCTGAAGGCGAAGTGTGTCAGGCCGCGAATGACAACGACCCGGGCCAGGTGGTTGTCTCGGGCCATCGCGCAGCCGTGGAGCGGGCGGTGGAGATTGCCAAGACAAAAGGCGCCAAACGGGCAATGCTGCTGCCGGTTTCAGCGCCTTTCCATTGCTCTTTGATGCAGCCCGCAGCGGAGCGGATGCAAGCGGCATTGGCTGAGGTTGAGATCAAGCAACCCTCCGTGCCGGTCGTGGCCAATGTGCGGGCGGCCTCCGTGTCAGATCCGGACGAGATCCGCGGCTTGCTGGTCGAACAAGTGACCGGTTCGGTTCGGTGGCGCGAGAGTGTTGTTTGGATGGCCGCTCAAGGGGTCACCGAGACGGTCGAAATGGGGGCGGGCAAGGCGCTCTCGGGGATGATCCGGCGCATTGAGCGCAGCTTGGTAACCCATCAAGTTGGCACGCCCGAGGATTTGGCGAAGTTGATAGCCTGATCCGGTTGGTCTGTATCAGCCTGAGACGTGCCTGTCCCGGACCGGGGCAGGCTCGACGAATCTCTCGGATTTGATGCAGATTCACGCAAAATTTGCTTCCAACTCGGTTCGAGATCTGCTCCTGCCTCAGCGAGCGATATGTTTGTGGGTGGAGTTGTGTAATGTGGAAGATGTGGATCGGGGCCTTGGCTGGTCTCGCAATGTCGAGTGGTGTTGCCCAAGCAATTACACTGGATCTGACTATTGGTGGGCCGAACCCGCCAACTATTCTCCTGGATGCTTTCGGAACTGATGACCTGGCGGTTACGGCAGGCAGTGAAGTGCCCGGGGCGGAGCCTTTGGTGGCGACGAATGGAAGCCGGGGCCTGGGTGTGAGCGGGTTTCCCGAGGGACGTCGTTTGGCGCAACAGGCTTCGACCGGGTTCAACGAGTTCTTGATACTCGATTTTGGGCAGACTGTGCGTGTGACAGCGATCGAGATCTTCTCGACATTTAATGAGCCGCAGAGCTTTTCCTTCGGCGTCGTTGGTGAGAGCCCGATTGATCTCGAGACACCGCAGGCTCCGGACAATTCCGATCAGTTCACCAGTTTCAACCTGGACTTTGTTGGAACGCAGTTTCGGCTGACTGGAACCGAGCCGAATGGTGGCAATCAACGCGGTGTGATGATTTCGGGCATCACCGTCTCGCAAGTGCCCCTGCCGGGCGGGCTGCTTCTGGTTTTGAGCGGTCTGGCTGCTCTCGGCTATACCGCTTCTCCGCGTCAGAGCGCCTAAAGCGCTGCGGGTGGGGATTGCATCCCCGCCTTCGTCTCGTTAGAGGGCGGCATCTGGGCCTTTTCGGGAGCGGATCCGCCGCCCGCCCCCACCCACCCCCCTCGGCGCGCGGCACATCCGCCCCCGAAAAGGCCCAAGGTCTGGGTTTGAGCAGATCTGCGCGATCAGATCGGATCCGGATTTGCTCGGAGACAGAATTGCTTTGCGGCGGAGGCGAGATGTTTGATCTGACAGGCAAGCGGGCACTGGTGACAGGCGCCTCGGGCGGAATTGGCGGTGAAATTGCCCGGGCACTTCATGGCCAGGGGGCTGAGGTTGCGCTCTCGGGCACCCGGGTTGAGCCCTTGGAGGCTCTGGCGGCTGACTTGGGGGCGCGGGCCCATGTAGCGCCCTGTAACCTCTCAGATCTCGATGCCGTGGACGCCTTGCCCAAGCAAGCCTCTGACGCCATGGGCGGGTTGGACATTCTGGTCAACAATGCCGGGATCACGCGCGACAATATCTTTATGCGCATGAGCGCTGAGGAGTGGGACCAGGTCATCCATGTGAACCTTACGGCGACCTTTCGGCTCTCCAAAGCAGTCCTTCGTGGCATGATGAAAGCGCGCTGGGGGCGGATCATCGGGATCACCTCGGTGGTCGGGGTGACGGGCAATCCGGGCCAGGGGAATTATGCCGCCTCCAAAGCGGGGATGATCGGGATGACGAAATCGCTGGCCTCGGAGATCGCCTCGCGCAATGTCACTGTGAACTGTGTGGCGCCAGGTTTCATCGAGACGGCGATGACCGACAAGCTGACCGATGATCAAAAGGACAAGATCTTTGGCGTCATCCCGGCGGGGCGCATGGGCACGGCCGCGGAATGTGCCTCGGCGGTGGTCTACCTCGCGTCCGAGGAGGCGGCTTATGTCACCGGTCAGACCCTGCATGTGAATGGCGGGATGGCGATGATCTAGGCGCCGGGACTTGCGCGAAGAGGTCTCAAAACACAAATTGCGCTTTCCAACTGATGTTGATAAGAGCAGCGCGGATTCAACGCACGACATGGCCTGACGGCCCCAACACGTGGCCAGCCGGCCCAAAAACACAGGAGAAACCATGAGCGATATCGCAGAGCGCGTGAAAGGTATCGTCGTCGAGCATCTTGGCGTCGAAGCGGACAAAGTTGTCGAAGGCGCCAGCTTCATCGACGATCTGGGTGCTGACAGCCTCGACACCGTGGAACTGGTGATGGCCTTTGAAGAAGAGTTCGGCATCGAGATCCCGGATGATGCGGCAGAGAGCATCCAAACCTTTGGCGACGCGGTGAAGTTCATCACTGAGAAGTCGGCCTGATCCATCGGCCCTTTGGGCTGCCAAAACACGTTTAGACGCGGCCACCGGGCGACCGGGCGCCGCGTTTGCTGTTCTGAAGCGAACGGTCCCCGGATTGTGTCGCCGGGCTGTTGCGCCTAGGTTGCGTAGAAAACTGACGGAGAGAGACGAGAGATGCGCCGAGTTGTGGTGACGGGCATGGGAATGGTGACGCCTTTGGCATGCGGGGTCGAGGAGACGTGGCGCCGGGTCCTCGGTGGCCAGTCGGGTGCGGGCAAAATCAAGCATTTCGATGCGGAGCACCTTCCCTGTCAGATCGCATGCGAGATCCCTTTGGGGGATGGCTCGGATGGCACGTTCAACGCGGATGATTGGGTCGCACCCAAGGAGCAGCGCAAGGTTGATCGCTTCATTGTCTATGCGCTTGCCGCCGCTGATCAAGCGGTGGCGGATGCGGATTGGCGGCCTGAGGATCCCGAGGAGTTGGAACGCACGGGTGTCATGATCGGCTCGGGCGTCGGTGGGATCGAGTCGATCGGAAACACGGCGATCACGCTGAAAGAGAAGGGCCATCGCCGGGTCAGCCCATTCTTTATCCCCGGCGCTTTGATCAATCTCTGCTCGGGTCATGTCTCGATCCGATATGGGTTCAAAGGACCTAATCATGCTGTGGTGACGGCCTGTTCCACGGGCGCACATGCAGTGGGCGACGCGGCCCGGTTGATCATGCTCGGCGACGCGGATGTGATGCTCGCCGGGGGGGCGGAGAGCCCGATTTGTGAGCTCTCGGTGGCGGGATTTGCGGCGTGTAAGGCGCTCTCAACCGGATATAACGAAGCGCCGGAGACCGCCTCGCGGCCGTATGACAGCGGTCGGGATGGATTCGTTATGGGCGAAGGGGCCGGCGTGGTTGTGCTCGAGGAATATCAGCATGCGGTTGCGCGGGGCGCCAAGATCTATGCCGAAGTGGTGGGCTATGGGCTTTCAGGCGATGCCTATCACATCACCGCACCGGCTTCGGACGGGGATGGAGGATTCCGGTCTATGAAAGCGGCGCTGCGCAATGCCGGGTTGGAGCCATCTGCGATTGATTATGTCAACGCCCATGGGACTTCGACCCCGTTGGGTGATGAGATTGAACTTGGCGCGGTCACCCGGCTTTTGGACAATCACGCGGCCAATGTGACGATGTCTTCGACCAAGTCTTCGACCGGGCATCTGCTGGGGGCTGCGGGGGCGATTGAGGCGATCTTCTCGATCCTCGCGATCCGGGACAACGCGGCACCGCCGACTTTGAACCTGAACGATCCTTCGGTGGAGACACCGATTGATCTGAGCCCGCTTTCGAAGACGGAGCGGGAGATCAATGTGGCGCTGTCGAACTCCTTCGGGTTCGGGGGCACCAATGCGAGCGTGATCTTCCGCAGCGTTTGAGAGGTCTGGTCGGGCGCCGAATTCTTAGCTAAGACGGAGCCAAAGGGCGCTTGGTCAAAGCGCTGCCGCCAAGGGAGTATCAGGCCGACCGATGCGCCATATCGCCTCCAACGTCATGAGTTTGCTCATTGTCGCTGGCCTCGTGCTGGTGGCGATGATTTTTCAGGGGCAGCGGACGTTTGTTGCGCCTGGGCCTTTGCAAGAGGAGACCCTGGTGAGCGTACCTGCGGGGGCCAATCTGCGTACCACCTCGGAGATTCTGACCAAAGCAGGTGTGATCGACAATCAGATGATCTTCCGCCTCGGTGCGCGTTACACAGGTCAAGATCGGCGGATTAAGTTTGGCGAGTACCGGATCCCCGCCAAAGCCTCGATGGAGGACGTTCTGGCGCTGATCGTCACGGGCCGGACGGAGCAGTATAAAGTCACGGTTCCTGAGGGGATGACCAGCTTCCAAGTGGTTGCTCGTCTGAATGCGCAGGAGCTTTTGACGGGTGAGATTGCGGAAGTGCCTCCGGAAGGTCATGTGGCGCCCGACACGCATTTCTACACAAGGAATCAGTCCCGCGCAGATGTGCTGCAGAAGATGGTCGAGGCCCAGGAAGCGATTCTCTCGGCGGCTTGGGAGAACCGGAAACCGGATCTGCCGTTGCGCAACAAAGAGGAGATGCTGATCCTTGCCTCGATCGTTCAAAGTGAGGCGGGGCTGGGGGAGTTGGACAAGGTCGCCTCGGTCTTTGTCAACCGGTTGAACCGGGGGCAGAAGCTGGAGGCGGATGCGACGGTGCGCTATGGCCTGACCTTGGGCAAGGAGAAGCTGCGCCGGGGGTTGAGGCAAAGCGAGCTGGACCGCCAAACCCCTTATAATACTTATCAAATTCCCGCTCTCCCGCCGACTCCGATCTCGAATCCCGGCCGTGCCGCAATCGAAGCTGTGTCCAACCCGGCGGAGACGGAGTTTCTTTATTTTGTCGCCGATGGAAGCGGCGGGCATGCCTTTGCCAAGACATATAATGAGCATCTCAGAAACGTCCGCGCTTGGCGGGAGATCGAGCGGGCACGGCAGGCTCAACAAGAGAATTAGACACAATTCTAAGATTAATCATTGACATTCAGAGCGCTCCTGGGTAGAAGAAGAGCACGCTAGATGATGTGTGTCCGAAAGGCGGCCAGAGAACGGGTCGCCTTTTTGCGTTTCTGGGGCTTATGGAAGCGCGGCGCAGCGCCTGGCGAACCACAAAACCAAATGAGAGGCGATTAACGTGAACACGACCCAACAAGAGGGTCGCGGGGGGCACGTTTGCGTGGATGATGATGAGGGGGTCTTGATGGCCTCGCTCAGCATGACGCGTAAGCAGCTTGTCGTGACTAGTAACT
>JBCDAS010000047.1:0-17672 GCA_039185235.1 Pseudomonadota bacterium | reverse complement strand
CTCGCCCAGGCGATGGGGCTTAACGGAACGCCCAGTTTCATTCTCGAGGACGAGGTGATCCGCGGCTTTCTCCCCACCCCCCAGATGCAGGCCCTGATTGCCGAGAAACGCCGGGCCGCCGCCAACTCGAACTGACCGCAGAGAGGCTTTGACCTCTGATCCGGTTTTCTGTAACCCGGCCTCGATCTCCGCGGCGCCGGGCCGCACCACAACAGGGAGCGTCCAAAAAGGGCGCCTGAAAACTCAATGACCCAAAACAGCGACGCGGATGTGGCCTTTATCAAGGCACTGGCCGAGGTGCTTACCTCCTCAGATCTAACCGAGGTGGAAGTGACCCGGGAATATGGCGAGGGCGAGGGGCTGAATGTCCGTCTCTCACGCGCTGTGCAGGCCGCTCCGATGCCGCAACAAGTCGTGCATGTCCCAACAAGCACACCCGCCCCTGCCGTGATGCCCAGCGTTGCCGAAGAAGCAAGCGCACCTGCTGGCCCAGACCTCTCCGGTGCTGTGACTTCGCCCATGGTCGGCACCGCTTACCTCGCGCCAGAACCGGATGCGCCACCATTCGTCTCGGTCGGGGACCATGTCAACGAGGGCGACACGATCCTGATCGTAGAGGCGATGAAGACCATGAACCAGATCCCCGCCCCCCGCTCTGGCTCGGTCAAACAGATCTTAGTCGCCAATGGCGAGCCGGTCGAGTTCGGCGCCCCTCTCATGATCATCGCCTGAGGCGGAGATGTTTAAGAAGATTCTGATCGCCAACCGGGGTGAGATCGCTCTCAGGGTCATCCGCGCGGCCCGGGAGATGGGGATCCAGACGGTCGCGATCCACTCGACCGCGGATTCAGACGCGATGCATGTGCGCATGGCCGATGAGAGTATCTGTGTCGGCCCACCAAGCTCGACCGAGAGCTATCTGAACCAGCCCGCCATCCTTACCGCCTGCGAGATCGTGGGCGTCGATGCGATCCACCCAGGCTATGGCTTTCTCAGTGAGAACCAGAACTTCGCCCGCATTGTCGAGGCTCATAAGATCGCCTTCATCGGCCCCACGGCCGAGCATATCTCGATCATGGGCGACAAGATCGCGGCGAAAGAGACGATGAAGCGCCTGGGCGTGCCTTGCGTACCCGGCTCTGATGGTGGTGTGGACACGGTGCAGGATGCACTGCAAGTGGCCGAAGAAATCGGCTACCCTGTTTTGGTCAAGGCTGCCTCCGGTGGCGGTGGACGGGGCATGAAGGTCGCCCAAACCGCTGACGACCTGCCTGTGGCCTTTGCATCGGCCCGAACCGAGGCGAAAGCAGCTTTTGGCGATGACACGGTTTATCTGGAGAAGTACCTCAACCTGCCGCGTCACATCGAGATCCAAGTTGTTGCAGACACCCATGGAAACGCCGTTCACCTCGGCGAGCGCGACTGCTCGCTCCAACGGCGCCATCAAAAGGTGTTTGAGGAAGCCCCCTCCCCCGTCATCGATGCAGAAACCCGCGCCCGGATTGGCCAAACCTGCGCCGATGCGATACGCGGCTTTGGCTATCGCGGGGTCGGCACGATCGAGTTCCTCTACGAGAATGGCGAGTTCTACTTTATCGAGATGAACACCCGCCTGCAGGTCGAGCACCCGGTGACCGAGATGGTCTATGGCGTCGACCTTGTAGTCGAGCAGATCCGCATCGCCGCTGGCATGCCGCTCTCATTCAGCCAAGAGGACTTGGTCCCCCGCGGTCACTCGATCGAATGCCGGATCAATGCGGAGCGGCTGCCCGACTTTGCCCCCTGCCCCGGCAAGGTGAATGCCTACCATGCGCCGGGCGGCCTCGGCGTGCGGATGGATTCAGCGCTCTATGCCGGCTACACGGTGCCTCCCTACTACGACAGCCTTATCGGCAAGCTGATCGTTCACGGCGAGGATCGTGACGCCTGCCTTGCCCGTCTCTCCCGTGCGTTGGGCGAGCTCATTGTTGACGGGATCGACACATCCGTGCCGCTCTTTCATGCATTGTTGCAGGAACCCGAGATCCACGAGGGCGCCTACAACATCCATTGGCTTGAGAACTGGCTGAAAGAGCGCAGCTTGTAATCCTGTGCTACCCTTTCGCCATGAAGGACACAGAATCACCAGAGCTTGAGTTGACGCCACAACTCTTGCTTCGCGCCTACCAAGTTGGTGTCTTTCCCATGGCAGAGAGCGCCGATAGCCAAGAGGTGCTCTGGGTCGATCCACGAACGCGCGGTGTCTTGCCGCTGGATGGTTTTCATCTCTCTCGCTCGCTGCGTAAACGGATGCGCCGTTGGGACTATGTCGTCACCGTTGACCGCGTTTTTGACGAGGTTGTGCGTTGCTGCGCTGATCGATCCGAAACATGGATCAACCCAACCATCACCCAACTCTACAGCGCGCTCCACCAGATGGGTCGCGCCCATTCGGTGGAGATCTGGCGGGACAGTCGCCTGGTTGGTGGTCTTTATGGCGTCAGCCTGGGGAGTGTGTTCTTTGGCGAAAGCATGTTCTCGCGTGAGCCTGACATGTCGAAACTGGCGCTCGCGTTCTTGGTCGCGCGCCTGCGTTATGGTGGCTACACGCTGCTGGATACCCAATTTGTGACAGAGCACTTGCTCAGCTTAGGCGCCATCGAGATCTCCCGCGCCTCCTATCACAATCGGCTCGAGACGGCGCTCACCAAACGCGCTGACTTTTACTCATTGGCCGAGGGTGTCCCACCCGATGTTGCGATACAGTTCATCACCCAGACATCGTAACGCGGATGATCCAATGCCGAGAGCGCGGGGCTGTCGGAGAACATCCAACCCGAGAACACAGGCTCCTGGTCCACGCTGCGCAAGTCCCAAATCTTGAGGAAGGACAGCGCGCCCGCCTGTGTATCTTCACCCCGGGTCCGGCAGCTGACCACACGAATGCTGAGACGCCCCAGCGTCACCTGCTGGTTGGCAAAGACATCCACCGTCTCGATCGCGCCGGTCATCTTATCGAGCTGACGGATCCGGGTGCCGGTCTGCTCTGAGGTTTCTTCTCCCTCGATCGGGCGGGGCCGGAACGGACCAACCTCGTCGCGAAACGTCTTGAACGGGGCGCGTTGGAACCGTGACGAGCGGTCGATCTCTTGTTCGCCTTCCACCTGCTCCGAGCCATCCAGAGGCGCGAGAGGCTGCGATTCGATCTGGGCCTGCGGCTCGGTCGCGAGCAGAACCATGAATGCGAGGCCGATAAGGGCCCTCACTTCCGTACCGCCCGGAACCGCAGACGAATGTAGTCCGCCGTCCAATTGCCGGTGGCATCCTGCAAAGCGGGTGCAAGCAGCTCTTGGATTTGTGCCGCCGCCCGCTCTCGCTGCTCAACGGGTAAAAGCCCCAATGCCGGCGCGGCGAGCGTCTTTAGCCAGGACTGCATATCAGAGGTGATTGGTGTTGGGCGCGGGATAAGGGCGATATCGGTTACATCAAACCCGGCCGCCTCGAGCCTAGCCTGGTGCTCAGCGACACTTGGGAAGTACCATACATCATGCAGCGTCGTGTGGATGGCATGGTCCCGCGCTAGGACCGCGATGATCGCCGTGCGGATCGCCGCGACATTGCCCATTCCGCCAAACTCCGCAACAAAGCGTCCGCCCGGACGCAAGCAACGGGCGACCCCGTCAAGCACAAGATCCGGTTTGGTCATCCAATGCATCGCGGCGTTGGAGAAGACCGCGTCGAACGGGCCTTTGAGGCTCAGCGCATGGGCATCCATAACTTCGGCATCCAACCCGCTCGCCTGCGCTTTGGCGATCATATCGGGCGAAGCATCGACCCCCTTCACGCGGGCGCCAGCCTCGACCAAGCGCTGGGTCAGAACCCCATCGCCACACCCCAAATCGAGAATGGCCTCTCCCGATTGCGGGTCGAGCAACCCAAGCACCGCCGCGCCGAGATCCGAGACAAATCTCGCATTCTTGGCATATTCCCGGGCGGACCAGGCATCCTCAGACATGGGCGTTACTCGCCCGTTCCCGCGATAAATTTGCCAACAAGATCCATGAGGCTGACCGAGTCCTGCGTGAACTCAATCGCGTCGCCATCCTCCAACATGAACTCCGAGCCGCCGGGCTGGATCGCCAAGTAGCTATCCCCCAAAAGGCTCGAAGACGTAATCTTCACATCGCTATCGTCAGGGATCTGCACCTCTTCATTAATGCTGAGGCGTAGAATCGCTTTGTAGCTTTGAGGATCGAGATCCATCTCTGTGATCGAACCGACCTTGACCCCACCGATCCGCACATCGCCTCCGGGAGAAATCCCCTCTGCCTTGCGGAACTCAGCTACCAGTTCATAGCCACCACCAGCCGAAATATTGGCCGTGTTGGCCGCATAGACTAAAAACCCGCCGGCTGCTGTTAAAACCACTGCGCCAATCAAGGCTTCGACCGTGTTGCTCGCCATGCTCTTACTCCGGGCTCCAGGCTTCATAATCACCCGTTGCGCGTGAGCGCGTCTCGGGCGTCAGCACCGAGCCCGGCGGCCGATAGGCCATATCCGAGCCGGTCATGTTGGGCTTGTGCTCTTTTTCCCAAGGTTTTTGCTTGAGCGTTCCGTCCTTGGGAGGGTCTTCGAACGTGTGGTGTAACCAACCATGCCAGTCGGGTGAGACATTCGAGGCCTCCGCCTCTTTCGCGTAGATCACCCAGCGCCGGGCGCCGTCCTTGGTCTGGTAGAAGACATTCCCCATCTCGTCCTCGCCTACTTTCTCACCATAGCGGTTGGTGAAGACGCGGGTGCCGAAAGTGGTTCCATTCCACCATGTCACGAGCTCCAGCAAAAAACGCATGGGGCGAGTCGCTCCGTTTTTGTTGCTCTTCCTATATGGCCGACGCTGGGCGAGAGGTCTAGAGAGGCTCAAGGTCGCCCTCGGCCCTTTGTGCAAGGAATTCCGCCTCAAACTCGGGAAACCGCCCCTCGGCGATGGCAAGCCGCATCCCGGCCATGAGCTCCTGATAATAGTGAAGATTATGCCAGGTCAGCAGCATTGAGGCGATAATCTCATTTGATTTGTGCACATGATGCAAATAGGCGCGGGAATAATTCGCACAGGTTGGGCACGAGCAATCGGGGTCGAGCGGTCTCGGATCATTTGCATGGCGGGCGTTACGAATATTCACAACCCCGCGCCGGGTAAAGGCCTGCCCTGTGCGGCCGGAACGGCTGGGTAGAACGCAGTCGAACATATCCACCCCCCGCTTGACCGCGCCCACGAGGTCGTCAGGCTTGCCAACCCCCATCAAATAGCGCGGCTTGTCAGCGGGCAGCATCTCGGGCGCGTAGTCGAGCACATCGAACATCAACTCCTGCCCCTCGCCAACCGCCAGTCCGCCGATCGCATACCCCTCAAACCCGATCTCCCGCAGCTTTTCGGCAGAAGCGGCGCGCTGATCCCGAAAGACCGAGCCCTGTTGGATGCCAAACAGCGCATACCCCGGCCGGTCACCAAACGCCTCTCGCGAGCGCAGCGCCCAGCGCATCGAGAGCTGCATCGAGGCCTCTGCTTCCGCCTCGGTACAGGGGAAGGGCGTGCATTCATCGAAGGCCATAACGATATCCGACCCGAGAAGCCGCTGGATCTCCATCGAGCTTTCCGGCGTCAGCATATGCTTCGACCCGTCGATGTGAGATTTGAAGCTGACCCCCTCTTCGGTGAGCTTGCGCAGACCGGCCAGACTCATCACCTGAAATCCACCTGAATCGGTTAGGATCGGTGCGCCCCAGTTCATGAACTTGTGCAACCCCCCAAGGGCCGCGATCCTCTCAGCACCCGGGCGCAGCATGAGGTGGTAGGTGTTGCCGAGGAGGATCTGAGCCCCGGTTGCCGCCACGTTCTCAGGCATCATCGCTTTGACGGTCCCTGCAGTGCCCACAGGCATGAAGGCCGGCGTCTCGATCCTGCCCTTCGGCGTTCTGATCGTGCCCCGCCGGGCGCGGCCATCTTTGGCAGAAAGGTCGAACTGGAAGGGATTGGTCAATCGCGGCTCCTCCGATACCCTGCATGGACAGGTTTCTGGTCGGGTTGGCAAGCCCCGGCGCAAAGTCAAAGCGGGGGATCGTGTCAAAATTGCTGTTTGGACTACCAGCCGTCATCCTTTTCCTGATCGGCCTTGGCGTGATCTGGCTCGGGATCTCACAGATGAACAAAGCCAGTGCCCTGGCCGAGCGTGGCCTGCGCGCAACCGCAACCGTGATCGACAAGGAGACCGTCACCAGCCGCAAACATACGAGCGGGACAACGAGCGGACAGCCCGAATACATCACCCATTACTGGGCAATCATGGAGTACACGCCGGTCGGGCATGAGACCCAGCAGATCCGCGGACAGATCAATGAAGAAACCTATGCCGAGATCGAGAAGGACTGGCAGTTCGACATTGTCTACCTTGCCGATGACCCTCAAACCTTTGACTGGGCTGTAGAGCGGAGCAACGGCCCGGTCATCGCCTTCGTCATTCTTGGCGGCATACTCTGCGCGATCAGCCTCGGCCTCGGGTATTTAGGGTTTGTCGCCCGGCCCTGACTTGCGCAAAGCCAGTGCAAATCTCATATATCAGATATGTTGTCTAACTTCTTTCGGGCATTTGACTTCGTTCCGTTGCTTGTCGCTGGTTTGCTGCTCTGGGTAGGATCTCTGGTATCAAAAGAAGCAGACTGGATGCAGGAGCATGGCGTCGGCTTCGTCAGCACAGTTGTCGAGAAATTCACCAAAGTCGGTGACGATGATCGCAAACACTACATCGTCATTGACTACGAAGTCGACCAATCCGGCCCGCTTCGGAAACGAATGCGTATTGACGCCGACACCTTCGCTGACATCGAGCTCGGAGACGAGGTGGCTCTCACCGTTTCCCCCAGTGATCCAAGTCAGGTGACGTTTGATGCGGCGTCAGACTTCAAGCGGGGCGAAGGGCTCGAAGAATTCGGGACCATAATCGGGACAGTATCGATTGCTTGGCTGCTTTATCGGAGTTCTCTAGCTTGGCGAGCCTATCGGGCGGTCCACCATGGAAAACGCGTAAATGCCGTTGTCACTAAGCTTCAAAAACCTCCTTTTAAACCCCTATTTTCAAGTGGAAAAGAGGATGATGAGAAGGTTAAGCTCTATTGGGAATTTGAAGATAACAGAGGTCGGAAAAGGAACGGGCGCTCGCTTAAGAGATACCGGAAACTGGATCTCTTCTATCTGAAGCCTGGATCCGCGATCCAAGTTCATGCTCTGCCAGGAAGCCGAGTGTCGTTTTGGTCTAAGGAGATGGGAACCGGCGAAGGCTAGACGCCCCGCTCCATAGTTTCTATATCACCGCTATCTGGAACCGAGGGTGACACATGTCCGAGACTGAGCTGAAAGAAGGCGATCCACTGATCAAACCCTCGAGCGAGGCGCATCCGCTCTACGAGAACATCGTCGAGGCGTGCAAGACCGTGTTCGACCCGGAAATTCCGGTGAATGTCTACGATCTGGGTCTGATCTACTCGATCCGAGTGAACGAAGAGAGCCATGTGGATATCGACATGTCGCTGACCGCGCCCGGCTGCCCCGTGGCCGAGTTCATGCCTGGCTGGGTCGCTGAGGCGGTCGAGCCGCTGCCCGGTGTCAAAACCGTGAATGTCGAGATCGTTTGGGAGCCGCCCTGGGGCATGGAGCGCCTCACAGACGAAGCGAAGCTAGAGCTCGGCATGATCTGAGACAGGATTGGAACTTGTGCGCTGCACCGCTCCGCCCTATTTTAAGGCCCGAGGAGATCGACCATGTTTGCAATTCCTGGCCAAGACCCTGTGACCCTGACCCCGGCTGCCATCAAGCGCATTCAAAAGCTGATGGATGGCACGGACGTGCAGGGGCTGCGCATCGGCGTCAAAAAAGGCGGCTGTGCGGGCATGGAATACACCATGGAGCACGCGACCGAGATCGGTGATCACGATGCGATCGTTGAGAAGGAAGGCGCGCGCGTCATGATCGCCCCCATGGCGCAGATGTTCTTGATCGGGACCGAGATCGACTACAAGACCTCATTGCTCGAAAGCGGGTTTGTGTTCAACAACCCCAATGTCTCCGAGTCCTGCGGCTGCGGCGAGTCGATCAAGTTCGAAGGCATGTAAGGCGCGCGGGGGCTTGATCCCTGCAACTGCTCGCGCGATACCTCGGCGCCCAGACGCGAGGAGATCATGATGCCGAGAATGCTGGCTGCCGGGAATTGGAAGATGAACGGGCTGAACAGCTCTCTGCCCGAGTTGCTTGCGATCATCGAGGCGAACCCCTCGCCGGATGCCGAGATCCTAATCTGCCCTCCCGTAACCCTTTTGGCCGCAATGGCCGAGCTGTCTCGCGACTTTCCGGTGACCATTGGCGCTCAGGACTGCCATGCAAATGCTTCGGGCGCCCATACGGGCGACCTCTCAGCCGAGATGCTTGCAGACGCGGGGGCGAGCTACGTGATCGTTGGTCACTCGGAGCGTCGCGCAGACCATGGTGAGAGCGATCAGACCGTCCGCGCAAAAGCCGAAGCCGCCTGGCGTGCAGGCTTGACCGCGATTGTGTGCGTCGGCGAGACGGAAGCGCAACGCGACGCAGGCGAGACACTGGACGTGGTCGCCACTCAGATGAATGGTTCGATCCCCGAGGGCGCGACGGCTGAAAATCTCGTCGTCGCTTACGAACCTGTTTGGGCGATCGGCACCGGCCGGACTCCGACCCTTGATGAGATCGACCAAGTGCATGATGGGATGCGCACGCTGCTCTGCACGCGTTTTGATACCGAGATCGGCGCTCAAGTCCGGTTGCTCTATGGTGGCTCCGTGAAACCTGGGAATGCGGAAGAGATCTTCGCGATTGGCAATGTTGATGGCGGCCTTGTCGGGGGTGCGAGCCTGAAGGCGACCGACTTTAATGCAATCATCGCTGCCGCGAACGGGTGAGATCACCGCATACAGAACGCTTCGCGCCGAGCCCGACAGGGCGCCTCCATCTCGGCCATGCCTACTCAGCCATCCTCGCCCATGACCGTGCCAAAGCCGCTGGCGGGCACTTCTTGCTGCGCATGGAGGACTTGGACTTAAGCCGGGTGAGAGAGGAATTCTACACCGCGATCGAGGAGGATCTGGAGTGGCTCGGCCTCACCTGGGAGCCCGGAGTGCTGCGGCAGTCGACACGGCAAATGGCCTATCAGCAGGCTTTGGACCGTCTAAGCGCAGTTGGCCTGACTTACGCTTGTACCTGCACCCGCCGCGACATTGCCGAGGCCACACGCGCACCGCAGGAAGGCTCGCCAATGCTGGGGCCAGATGGGTTGGTCTATCCTGGCACCTGTCGCGGAAAGGCAATTGCTGATGGGGCAGAGCAAGCTGTCCGCCTGCATCTCGAAGCCGCCATCGAGTGGCTGGGCAGCAACACTGTATCCAAGCTTATGATCGATGAGAGCGGTATTGGAGCGGGCCACCGCGCGTTAGACCCAACGCAACTCATCGCTGGCACAGGCGACATCGTCTTGCGCAGGCGTGACGGTGCGATTGCATACCATCTCGCGGTTGTTGTCGATGATGCGCATCAAGGTGTGACCCATGTCACTCGCGGTGAGGACCTCGCTCCTGCAGCACCGATACAAAGGTTGCTGCAAGCCTTGCTCGATCTACCCGCGGTCCATTATTACCACCACCGGCTGATCAGAGACGAGACGGGCAAGCGCCTCGCCAAACGCGATGACGCATTGTCACTCGCGACCCTGAGGTCCGAGGGAGTCCAACCGCACGACATTCGCCGACGACTGCAACTCTAGACCAAAATCGTTTCAACCAGGCTCAGGTTGAAAGAGAATTTTGGTCCAGATTCAAATGCTTGAGCAAAATCCTAGGATCTGACTGCTTCAGTCAGATCCGGTTTTGCTCTAGTGGCGAACCAAACGGAATGCGGCTTGCGCCGCATGCACCTATCTTTTGGCGCCCTGCCGGGCGCGTTGGCGCTCATGGGACTTTTCTCGCATGTACTTGAGCTAGGCGCCGTGCGTCCCGCTTCGCATTCATGCGAAGGCGGCGAGCTCTGCTCGCCGAGGGCCCGTCAGGGCTCCGGGACGCTTGCGTGGACGTGGAGCTAAATGATTAGCGCTGCTGGGTTTCCAGCCTTTCAATAAAGGCTGCGTCTGGGCCTCTGGAGCCACCCGAGAACACCCCTCGCAGAAACCCTGGGGTCAGCAACGACAGCGGATTAACACTTATCTCCGGATCATCGAGCGAGCCGGACATCGAGAACGTCATCCCAAAGAGGCCCTTGCCCTCGCCACCAGTCAGAATGCTTCCCAGAACCGGCACGTCATCTAGCGCGCTGGTCAGGCCATAGGCGGGCGAGATCACACCAACCAACTCAATCCGATCCGCGCCTGGGTTCACGGCCCCCTCAGCGGTGATCGCCAGGCTCGGCGACTTGGCAAAACTCTCGCCCAACCGCAATTCCCCATCGGCATAGTTGAACGGAACTCGGATCGAGCCAAAAGTGAGGCCTGACGAGACCTCGGCAACCTGTTCATCAGCAAAGCGCCCAGCGGTGAGAACGGTCTTCAGGCCCTCGCCTCGCTCAAGTTCCAATCCCCTAATCTTCAGAAGGCCAGAGATATCGATCCCGGGTTCGGGTTCAATCTCGGCGATAAGGTTAAGAGTTCCACCTTGCGCCCCCTCATAGATGCCAAAATAGTCGACCAGTTCACCCGCTTGCTGCGATTGGATCGAAAGGCTCGCAGGATTCGCGCCAGTATCATCGAACTGGACTGCCAACAAAGCAGGCCCAAGCCGGCCCGTGGCCTCTGCCTCGATCGATGTGCCCGAGCGTCTAAGATCGCCCTTTGCCGAAAGCAGCCGCTCGCTGTCGGAGAGACGAACCTCCTCAATATCAAACTGGGCGATCAAAGGCGGGCCACCATCGCCGCCTGGATCAACCCGCGTCTCCGCCAATTCAAGAAACCGCTCGAGGTTCAGATACTGTCCTTGCAAGACCGCCTCGAACCCTTTCGCTGTCTCGCGCACCTGGACCGCGAGGTCGAGCCGGTCGCGCAGACGGATCCGGTCGAGATCTGCGAAAACAACACCGCTTCGCCCACCCAACTCGGCGCGACCTCGAACCTCAAGGCCCGAGGATTTGAACGCGAGACGTTCAATCACCGTGGTGTCACCAAGTCTTCCAGCCAATTCCAAACTCCCAAGCGCGCCGCGCGGTTTCTCCCAATCCAACTGCGGTGCGGAAAGCTCGGCGGCTGCGAGATCGGCGATGAGATCCACCTCGAAAGCGGGCGTGCCAGTTTGCGCCAGCGTGACATCTACGAGGGCCGAGCCACCCCCAAAGCCGGGCAGAGCGATCCCGGCGCGGGCAATCAACTGGGGTGTTACGCGGCCCTTCGCGGCGAGCCGGCGATGATTGGCGCCTTTTCCGTAGCTCTCAGTCCAAGCCAAGTTAAGCGGCGTGCCGTCAACGGTAACATCGCCTTTGACCATCATCTCGGTGATCGAGCCTGTGATCGCTACCGCATCACCCGCCACATCGACCCGTTGGCCAGAGAGTTCGAATGGCATGCGGACATCGGCGAGCTCTGCTGCGAGATCTACAAAGATCTCTTCAAGCAGCAGGTCCTGCAGCAGCGGAAAGGTGATCAAGGCCTCGACCTCAGCGCGCCCTTCGATAGTGGCGGGATCGAGATCCAGCTTGCTCACCAGACTGAGCGGCTCCTCGTCAATCAAGGTCAGCACAGCACCAAGATCGCCTGCGCCGGTCAGCGTGACCTCTGCCGGAGTGACGATCCCAGAGAGGTCACGGAAGACAAGCGAGGAGCCGTCGAGCGTTATCTCCTCGCCCGCGACGGGCGTCACATGACCGCGATCCATGAAAAGATAGAGATCGTGCAGGGTCAGATGGCCGCGACCTTTGGCCTCTCGGACGAAGGACATGCCCGGAAGGTATTGCGCCTGAAGGTCCGAGAAGGTGAACTCCAAATTCAACTGCGGCTCACCTTCGGAAAACCTGAGGTGGGTCAGGACTTGATCCACTTGGCCCGCAACCACGTTCTCGGCGATCCATGAGCGGGCATTTACCGCCGCCGCCTTTGGCCAATGCGCCATCAAGGCACCGACGCCGACATTTTGGCCCGACGCACGGATGTCAGTGACCCATCCGCTGGGGCCGTTGAGCATGCGTCCATCGACTGCGAGGCTGAGATCGCCGTTGCGTAAAAAGCCCTTCGCCTCGAGATGTCCCCCTTTGTCCAGTTTTGCCCGCGCTGCAATCTGACCACCGTCAAAACTGAGATCTTCTGCAAAAACCTCGGGCAAGGCGATCGAAAGCCGTTGGATCTCCATACGCGTCGCCAGCCCAACAATGTCCCCCTCAGGCGCGCGGATCAGGTCGACGCTGCCGGTCACATCGGCCTTCGCCGAGGGCGCCTCGACTGAAAGGCTCGCTATGTCGAGACGCTCATGAGCAGGATGGTAGGCGAACTCCATCCCAAGACGGTCGAACCGCTGGGGAGGTTCTCCCATCAGAGTGACGGCGCCATTCACCGCCGCCAACGTCCCGGTAATCGGTCCTAGTTCGCCATCTCGGGCGATCGAGAGGGCAACAGCCCCCGTCAATGCGCCATCGACCAGGTTACGCCACTCCATCTGTGGGACTTGCTCCGAGATGATCTGAGGGGTGAGGTTGGTAAATGAGAAGTTCGCCTGGGTCTCTCCGGTTCCACGCAACCGCGTCATGGTGAGGCCGATCGGGATCCGACTGCCAGCCTCTTCTCCCAGAACCGAGCTAAGACGGGCCGTCGCACCGGCATTCGTGCGCTCGATCCTGAGGTCGCTGTCCTCGGTCCGCCAAGTCTGGTTCAGCACATCATCCCGGAAAGTCACATCGATGCCACGGATTAAAATCGTCCTGAGCCGGGTCAGTTCTGGAACTGGTTCAAGATCGCCGACGAACCCGTCAAGGATCCGCGCGATCGCGTCAAACTGGGCGGCCCGGACTTCTGGAGACGTCTCGGCAGGCAGGCCTTCACGCTCGGTGCCAAGGCCGAATCTCAAGCGGCCATCCGCAGCGCGCACGATCTGCATTTCGGGCTGGTAGAGGGTCACGCGGGTCGGGCGCAGATCCCCGCGCAGCAGGTCATTCAACTTGAGCTTCACACCCAGGCTGGGTGCGGACATCAAAAGCGCGCCTTCGGGCGTGTACGAGGCAACATCGGTAAAGCGGATGCCCGCAGGTGTCTGCGGATCGCCCAAGGCAAGCTCCACGCCGCCGATGCGAAGCTCATAGGTTTCGGTTTGCTCGGTGATGTAGGTGCCAATCGCCTCGGCTGCGCCCGGGATCTTCAGTGGGCCCATGCTGAGCCGCGCAAAGAGAAGCCCTGCTCCGATGGTTGCGACCATGCAGGCCGATAGAACCAGCCAACCCATACGCCAGAACATCCGCCCGCAAAAGCGCGCGAAGCCTGCCCGAGGTGGCGGTCTCATCCTGTTGGGTCGAAAGCTCATCTCTATCCTGCACGTCTGGGCCGGTCGCTCTCTTGCCGGGAGGGTTCCTGGCCCTAACCTTGTCTCGAACTTAGACGGTTGCGCGGCCCGCGACCACCCCCTGCCGGATAACGAAGGAGATATGCATGTCCGATCAAGCCCCCGCTACCGGTGCGCCCGCGCCCAGCTTTGAGATGCCTGCTGATGGGGGCAAGACCCTCTCGCTGAGCGACTTTAGCGGCAAGAAGGTCGTTCTCTACTTCTATCCAAAAGACGACACCTCGGGCTGCACCAAGGAGGCGATTGGATTCTCCGAACAGATCGGGGCTTTTGAGGCCGCAGGTGCGGTCGTGATCGGGGTCTCAAAAGATCCGGTGAAGAAGCATGACAAATTCATCGCCAAACATGATCTGAAGGTCGCCCTGATCTCGGATGAGGACAACGATCTTTGCGAGCGCTACGGCGTCTGGGTCGAGAAGAGCATGTATGGCAAGAAATATATGGGCATTGAGCGCTCGACCTTCCTAATCGATGGCGCGGGCGTGCTGCAGAAGGAATGGCGCAAAGTGAAAGTCCCAGGCCATGTAGACGCCGTGTTGGAGGCGGTTCACGAGTTGTGAGACTCCTGGCCAAAGGCCTCGCATCCGCGGCAGAGCAAGTTCTGCGCACTGCTGATCCCTGGGAGAAGACGATGCTTTCGCGTGCCGTCGCCGCGGAATGGCTGGCGTTGCGCGAGGCTGGCGGACATCCTGCGATCGGGACTGCGGAGCCGCCGTCCCGACCCGCTCGACCTAAGCTGCCCGAGCTCAAAGACCCGCGCGAGATGCCTCGTCGCCGCTCGGGCACCCAGGCAGGGCGAACTGCGCTTCTGCATGCAATCGCGCATATCGAGTTGAATGCGGTCGATTTACACTGGGATGCCGTTGCGAGGTTCGCCAGACACAATCTGCCAATCGGCTATTTCGACGACTGGGTTCGGGCGGCGGATGATGAATCGAAGCATTTCGGGCTGCTCTCCGCCCGGCTCGAGGCGCATGGGTCAGGCTATGGCGCCTTTTCCGCGCATGCGGGCATGTGGCGCGCTGCGGAACAGACGGCCGAGGATCTCCTCGCGCGTCTCGCCGTCGTACCCATGGTTTTGGAGGCCCGTGGGCTCGATGTGACCCCCGGTATGATCGCGATGTTTCAGAAAGCAGACGACAGCGAAAGCGTTGCGGCACTGGAGGTCATTTATGCCGAGGAAGTAAGCCATGTCGCTTATGGCTCGAAGTGGTTCAATTTTCTTTGCGGTCGGCACGACTACGACCCGAAGCCAAAGTTCCACGAGCTTGTGCGGCGCTACTTCCCAGGCTCTCTTAAACCGCCCTTCAATGAAGAGAAACGTGCCGAAGCTGGCATCGCACCGGACTTCTATTGGCCACTTGTCTCGGATTGAGAAAAACGGGTTGCGTTGCACCGCGGAATTGGCCTATTTCTGATCGAGCAGAAACGAAAAAAAGTCTGAACGTGACGTTAATGACACAGATCAGACGGCGAGAGATATATTGGGGACACGTGTGGAGCAGGAGTTCGCCTCGACTGCGACCGGGCTAGGTCGTTTCCTTCCTGAGCGCCGGATTTACATCCGGAGCGACCGCGGTATGCGGTTCATAACCCTCAGACCGCTGAGCCAACTCGGATTGGCGATGGTACTGGCTGTTGTCCTGACTTGGACCGGCTTCACTTCGGGCGTCTATATTGGCCAAGCGCTGGATGGTCGCCAGACCGATTTGCGCCTCGACACGATGCGCGAAGCTTATGAGGCAAAGATCGCCGCGATGCAGGGCGAGCAGCGCCTGCTTGAGGAAAGCCTCGAGGCAGCTAGGACACGGGCCGATCGGATTGGTCAGCGCCTCTCGGACAAGCAGACGGCGCTTGTTCAAGCGGCGAATGAGTTGCAGGAGGCACGGCTGGAGCTCGACGGATTGCGCACCGCTTATACCGAGACCCATGCCAAACGGACCCGCGAGTTGGACCGTATTACGGATCTTGAGAGCGAATTGGCCAGTATGCAGCTGCAATTCACCGAGACCGCGACAGCTCATGATGGGATGACCGATGCGATTCAGGTCTTCTCCGAGACCATGGAGCAGGTGATCGATGAGCGCGACATGGCGCATCGGTTGACCGAAGAACTCGCGATCGAGGTTGAGACGCTTTCGGCAGAGGTCGTGCGCTGGGAGAGCCGTCAGGAGCGGGTGATGACCCAGCTGGAAGAGGCCGCCCGGACCAGTATGGAGGGCCTAGAACGGGTGTTTGATCGAACAGATCTGGATCTCGATCGCATCCTGAAACAGACCAAACGCGACTACACAGGTGCTGGCGGTCCCTTTGTTCCCTTGACCACCGAGGAGGCCGCGCAAGCAGCCGATGAGGAAGAGTTGCGGGTCGCAGCTCTCGTGACAGATCTGGAACGGATCAATCTGATGCGCATTGCCACCGAACGTCTGCCTTTGGGCCAGCCTGTGACCGGGATGCGCCTGACGAGTGGGTTCGGTCCTCGCCGCGATCCGTTCAAGCGCCGGATGGCCATGCATAATGGGATCGATTGGGCAGGACCTCGTGGGACGCCGATCAAGGCTACTGGCCATGGCGTTGTAAGCTTTGTAGGACGTCAGCGCGGCTATGGGATTATGGTGAAGATTAAGCATGCATTCGGCTTCGAAACCATCTATGCTCATCTCAGCCGAGCTCGCGTTAAAGTAGGTCAAGAAGTCGAGCGCGGCGATCGTATCGCGGACATGGGTAATACGGGTCGGAGTACGGGGACGCACCTGCATTACGAAGTTCGCATTGGCAATAAACCAGTCAACCCTGCTAAATTCATAGAGGCTGCTCGCGATGTTCTCTAAATCCAAGACCTCAGACACCCCCGCCGATACGGCGAAGAGCCCGAAACCAGAGGCAACCGCATCTATGTCTTCATCGTCAAAACCCGCTGCGTCAAAACCAAGCACTCCTGCGCCAAAGCCCTCGCCTTCGCTGCTGTCGAATGATCTGACCATCAAGGGCAATATCTCGACGACAGGCGATATTCAAATCGAAGGGACAATCGAAGGCGACGTTCGCGCTCATCTACTCACCATTGGTGAGAACGCGGTGATCCGTGGAGAGGTGGTTGCGGACGATGTTGTTGTCAACGGTCGGGTTGTCGGCCGGGTTCGCGGCCTCAAGGTCCGTTTAACGGCATCGGCAAAAGTCGAGGGCGACATCGTACATGCGACGATCGCCATCGAATCGGGCGCGCATTTCGAAGGCTCGGTTCAACGCCAGGAAGATCCTCTGGGTGATGCTCCGGCACGAAAGCCAGCACCGAGTGCACCAGCAGAGGCGACGGGTTAAAACTGCAAGCACTGATGAAAACACAAAACCCCGGACTGAGCCGGGGTTTTTTTGTAGATTGCTGGCCGTTTTACGAGGCTGTCGCCGCTTGCACCATCGGGTCTCGGAGAACATATCCTCGCCCCCAGACCGTCTCGATGTAGTTCTCTCCTTCAGTTGCTACTGAGAGCTTCTTGCGCAGCTTGCAGATGAAAACATCGATGATTTTGACTTCTGGCTCATCCATGCCGCCATAGAGATGGTTGAGGAACATCTCTTTGGTCAGGGTCGAGCCTTTCCTGAGCGAGAGCAATTCCAGCATCTGATACTCTTTGCCGGTCAGATGCACCGGATGACCATTGGCATCTACAGTCTTGGCATCCAGATTGACCGCTATCTTGCCGGTCTTGATCACCGACTGCGCGTGGCCCTTGGAGCGTCGGATGATCGCGTGGATCCGTGCGATCAACTCATCCCGATTGAATGGCTTGGTCAGATAGTCATCCGCCCCGTGCCCGAACCCTTTGATCTTGTTATCCGCTCCATCGAGACCGGAAAGGATCAGGGTCGGCGTCTCTACGCGCGACATCCGCAATTGCCTCAGGACATCATAGCCATCGATATCGGGAAGCGTGAGGTCGAGTACGATTAGATCGTAATCGTAGAGCTTCGCCAGCTCGATCCCTTCCTCTCCCGAATCTGTCACGTAGGTGTTGAGATCAGCCTTATTCAGCATTTGCTCAATGCTGTCGGCCGTCGACGGGTCGTCTTCAATCAACAGAATGCGCATCTCACCT